>DAOSMQ010000464.1:0-2610 GCA_035372725.1 Promineifilum sp. (SeqCode) | reverse complement strand
TGCCGGCAAAGGCCTGGCCGATCTGCACGGGGTCGGGCGCGGGCTTCTCGTCGAGCAGCTTGGCCCCGGACATGAGGAAGCCGGGGATGCAGTAGCCGCACTGCACCGCGCCGGTCTGGATAAAGGCTTGCTGGATGGGGTGGAGCCCCGCCGGCGTGGCCAGCCCTTCGACAGTGACGACCTCGGCGTGGTGAGCGCGGGCGGCGGGCACAAGGCAGGCCATGACGGCCATGCCGTCCAGGTAGACGGTACACGCGCCACACTCCCCCTCGGCGCAGCCCTCTTTTGTGCCCGTCAGCTGCCCTTCCTCGCGCAGCCAGCGCAACAGCGTCTTGGAGATGCCCGGCGCGCTGAGCGGCCGGCCGTTAACTGTCGTCTCGATGGACGTGTCGGGGCCAAAGGAGGCGGCATAGTCGGGGCCGGTGGGGAACAGGCCGCCGGTGTCGCCCCAGAGCATGGCCGGGTCGGCCGGCCAGTTCTCGCGCTCGCGGCCGTCGCGCAGGGCCAGCAGCGCCCGGCGGATCATCACCTCGACCATCTCGGCGCGGTAGGCCGCCGGGCCGCGCACGTCGTCGATGGGCGTCGCCGCGGCGGCGGCCAGCCCGGCGGCGACGGTGATCTCGTCGTCGCTCAGCGTCTTGCCGGACAAATAGTCCTCCGCTGTGGTAGCGTTGATGATCGTCGGGGCGACGCTCCCCAGGGTGATGCGGGCATCGCTAACCGTGTGCCCGTCGGCGGCGAAGTCGAGCACGACGGCCAGATGGACGACGGAGATGGCCTGCGCCCGCCGCAGTCCCAGTTTGACGAACAGGCCGCGGGCCGTCTCCGGCAGCGGCGCGAGGACGATCTCGACCAGCAGCTCATCCGGCTCCATGACCGTCCGGCGCACGCCGGTATAGAAGTCGGCCAGCCGCACCATGCGCCAGCCGCGCGTCGAGGCCAGGATGACCTGGGCGTCGAGGGCGCGCAGGGCGGAGATGGTGTCGTTGGCCGGGCTGGCGGTGATGAGGTTGCCGGCGACCGTGGCCCGGTTGCGCAGTTGGGGCGAGGCGATTTCCCAGCAGGCCTGGGCCAGCGGCAGGGCGTGGGCGACAAGGTCGGTCGAGGCGACGACCTGGTTGTGCGTCACCAGCGCGCCGATGTGGATTTGGCCGTCGGCGTCGCGGCTGATGGAGTTGAGGTCGGGGATGCGGGTGATGTCGATGATCACCTTGAGGTCGGGCCGGAGGCCGCGCTCCATTTCCAGCAGCAGGTCTGTGCCGCCGGCGACGACGCGGGCGGCGCGGCCGTGGCGGGCCAGAAGCTCCAGAGCGGAAGCCAGATCGGCGGGCATCTCGTAGCGATCGAGGATGGGAGGAACGTTGTGGGTAAACATAGGCGGTTGTCAGGTGGAACTGGTGGCCTCTTCCGGCGCGGCGGCCGGCGCGGCCATAGGCCGGCCGTCGCCGCCGCGTTGGGCCATGATGATCTGGGCGATGATGCTGACGGCGATTTCGGCCGGCGATTCGGCATTGATTTCCAGGCCGATGGGCGCGTTCACGCCCGTCAGACGCTCGGCGGGCAGCCCGTCGGCCAATAGCTGGCGGCGCGTCTCCTGCCAGCGGCGGCGGCTGCCCATGACGCCGATGAAGGCGGCGGGCGTGGCCAGCAGTTGTGGCAATAGCTCGCGGTCGAGGCCGACGTTGCGGGTGACAACGGCGACATAGGTGCGCGCGTCGATGGGCTGGGTTGCCAGGGCCTCGGCCAGCGGGCCGCTCAGGCGCGCGTCGGCGTCGGGCACGTTGCCGGCCGTGGCCAGCTCCGGGCGGTCGTCCCAGGCGACGACGCGGTAGCCCAGCCAGTGGCCCAACGACACCAGGGCGCGGCCGACGTGACCGCAGCCGAGCACGTACAGCGTTGGCAAGCTGACATAGGGTTCGACGTAGATTTCCACCTGGCCGCCACAGACGCCGGGGTCACCGCGCTGGGGATCGACCAGGGAGTAGGGCACCAACCGGGTGCGGCCGTCGCGCAGCGCCTCGGCCGCGGCGGCCACGACGCGGGCTTCCATCTCGCCGCCGCCGATGGTGCCCAGGGTGCGGCCGTCGCCGTAGACGAGCATCTTCGTGCCCGCGTGGCGCGGCACAGAGCCGTGGTCGCGGATAATGACCGCCAGGGCTACCGGCTCACGCCGGGCCTGGGCGGCCAGGAGTTCTTCGAGGACAGGGCGATCTTCGCCAGTCATGGTTTATCTTTCGGCAAAGCTGTCGGAATCAGGGCCGCGCCACACACCACTCGGACACCCAGGCGTTCTTGCCTTCGCCCTCCACGCGGTAGAAGATGTGGGGAAACCGCGTGGCCTCGGTTTCGGGAAGGGGAACCTGGTCACGCGCGGCGATCAGCTCGCGCTGACTCACCTCGCGGACGGTTACCAGGGTTTCGTCAAGGAAAAAGCGGTTGTGCGCCCAGACAGCCGGCCGGCCCTCATTGGCCAGCACAACGCGGCGGTCGTCCACCAGCCGGCCGCATTGCCCGTGGGCGACGCAGTCATCGCTACAGACGACCTTGGCCGCCTCGTCCACGGCCAGGGGCGGGTTGTCGCCGCCACAAGCAGCCAGCAGCAAACCGAGG
>DAOSMQ010000463.1:0-2619 GCA_035372725.1 Promineifilum sp. (SeqCode) | reverse complement strand
GGGCCTTATTGGTGTGTGGCAGTTCGGACAGACGCGGCGCGGCTCGAGGGCGGCGTTGCTGGCCTTGCCGGCGCTGCTTGCGCCCACGGTCTTCTTCGGCTTGCGCGGCGGCGTCAAGAGCTACGCCGATCAGGTCTACGAGGCGGAATCGGCCTACAACTACATCCAGGTCATTCGCCAGGACGGCTGCAACTACCTGCTGCTCAACGAAGGCCAGGCTTACCACTCCTTCTACTGCGACGGCGGCCGCGTGCCGGCTGTGTCGGTCTGGAGCACCATGCTGGCCGCGCCCTATTTCAACGCCGGCGCGCAGCCGCCGCAGCGCGTGGCCATGGTCGGCCTGGCCGCGGGGACGATGGCCAAGCAGTTCACGCGCGTTTTCGGGCCACTGCCCATCGATGGCATCGAACTCGACCCGGCCGTGGTCGCCGCCGGGCGAGCCTATTTCGCCCTCGACGAGGCCAATATCCGCGTGGTCATCGGCGACGGCCGTTATGCCCTGGCCGGCTTGCCGGGGCCGTATGATGTCATCACCGTCGATGCCTACAAGGTACCCTACATCCCCTGGCACCTGACTACGCGCGAGTTCTTTGCCGAGGCGGCCGGCAAGCTGAGCGACACGGGCGTGCTGGCCATCAACGTCGGCCGCGTGCCCGGCGACCGGCGGCTGGTCGATGCCGTCGGGGCGACGTTGGCCAGCGTGTTTCCCAGCGTCCACGCTATCGACGTGCCGGGCACATTGAATACAATCGTGGTGGCAACACGACAGCCGACGACGGCGGCCAACCTGGCGGCCAATCTGGCTGTGTTGCCGCCCGCGGCCGACGCGCTGTTGCGCGACGCGCTGCGCACGGCGGTGGCTAACCCGGGTGTCATCGCGCCCGGCGGAACGGTCTTCACTGACGACCGCGCCCCCGTGGAGACCATTAGCGACTCGGTCGTGGTGCGCTACTTGCTGGAGATTGGCCCGGAAGGGCTGAATACCCTGGGCCAGTGAGAGCGCCGGCACTTATGAGGACAGCTTGAACAACAAAGCACTGCTAACAATCGTTCGCTGGCTGGTCATCGTGGCCATGCCATTTCTGTTGGGGCTGGGCATGATCCGCGCGGTGATCGCCTGGGACTATCCCGGCTTTGAGTATGCGCGCATTCCGTCGGACGTGTTTGGCTTTACCAACGAGCAGCGGGTGGCGCTGGCCCAGGGCACGCTCGACTACCTGCGGCGGCCAGAGCCGGCCGACGAGGTTATCGACGTCTTACTCGACCTGCGTCTGCCGGGCAGCGACCGGCCGCTTTACAATGAGCGCGAGGTCGATCACATGATCGACGTCAAGAACCTGACCGATGCCATCAAGCGCCTGGCCTATGGAGCCGCCGCGATCGTCGTGGTCGGACTGGCCATCCTGCTGATCCCGCGGGCGACGCGCGCTTATGGCTGGCGGACGGTGTTTCTGGCCGGACTGGCGACGGTCATTGCCCTGGCCGTCATTGCCCTGCTGATCCTCGTCGCCTGGCCGATTTTCTTTGTACAGTTTCATGAACTGCTCTTTCCGCCGGAGACGTGGACGTTTTCGTATAGCGACTCGCTTATCCGGCTGTTCCCGGAGCAGTTCTGGTTTGACTTTGGCGTGCTGGTCAGCGTGGGCACGCTGGTGCTGGGCATCCTGGTGACGTTGCTGGGTTGGTTGATGAGCCGGCGTAGGCGGGCTACGGGAGCACAAGCTCGACCCAGTTGAGCCGGCCAGGATAAACCCACAACTCGGCCGTTGCCTGGCGCGCGCTGTCGCCGGCGGTCACTTCATAGAAGCCCGGCTCGACGTCGTCGAGGACGAAGTTCTCGTTCAGGCTGCCATCGGCATTAGGCTCGCCGGTGGCATAAGAGGTCGTGGCCGTGAAGGGGGCAGCGCCATCGATCCGCCGCAGCACGACCGGAACTTCGTGTAGCAACTCGGCGTTAGAACCGGCCACACGTCCGACGACGACGCCCGTGTTGCCCAACGGCCGCAGCCACAGCAGCGGGTTGCGCGTGGCTCCATAGCTATTCTCGCCGACGCGCGCCTCCAAATGGACGTGCGGCCCATCGGCTACGCCACTGGCTCCGGAAAGGCCCAACGCCTCGCCCGCGGCCACCACCTGGCCAACGCTAACGTCCACAACCGACAGGTGGCCATAGAGGGCATAGATCGGTACGCCGTCGGCCGCGCCGGCCAACTCCAGGATGACCAGGTTGCCGTAAAAGTTGGTCTGCGGGCCATAGGCGACCTGGCCATCGTCACCGGCGACTACCACAGTGCCCGCGGCCACGGCCAGGACTGGCGTGCCCGTGGGCACGACGAACTCCACGCCGGTATGCGGGCGCAGCGTCCCGCCGCGCGTGCTGCCGTAGGGGTAGGCCTTGTCAGTCCACGTCGGGCCGCTGGCGGGAACCGGCCGGCCCCATAGCAGGTGTTCGCCGGCCACAGGTGGCGGCGGGGGTGGGGGAGTGAAGGTCGGCACGGGCGTGGTCGTAGGCGTGGCGGTTGTGCCAGGCGGGCGGCGCATGGGGCTGGCGGTCGCCTGGGGCGTGGGCGTGGGCGGGGCGGCCATTGTGGCCGGGGCGCTGGTAGCAATCGGGGCGCG
>DAOSMQ010000462.1:0-2620 GCA_035372725.1 Promineifilum sp. (SeqCode) | reverse complement strand
GAACAGCGTGCCGCTCGCCGTCTGGTCGAACACCAGGGCGACCTCATCCACGTCACTCAGGTCAATCCCGGCGAAGGACGCCAGCGGCACGCGCACGGTTGCCAGGTAGACGACGGCATCCAGCAGGCCGGGCGGGAAGGTCTCGTCCGCGGTGAATTCGCCGGTGACGTACTGGAGAGCCGGCTCACCGGGGCCGGCGACGACGCTGGCCGTCGCCCCGCTCCCATCGGTCAGCCGCACGCTGAAGCTCTGCGGCGCGCCGGCGGCGTTTTGCTCCGACAGCGGGTCGAGCGCGGCGCGCAGCGTCAGCGTCGTGTGGCGGCCCAATTCAAATTGCCCGGCCGGCATCTCAAAGCGCACTTCGGCCGGGCCGCTCCAACTGATGACCGCCATTGCCGGGTTGGCCGGGTTGACGAAGTTTGGCCGGCGACAGGCGGCTAACTCCGCCTCAACGGTGTAGCCTGGCGGACAGAAGAACAGCGTCGCCCCCTCGGCCACCGTTGGCCCGGCCTGCAGGTTGGTCATCAGTTCCGTCTCGTCGCCGGGGTCGAACAGCCGCAGCCGGTCGGCCGAGGCCGACAGGCTGTTGATACGCGCCGGACGGCCGAAAAGCTCGCCCGGGGCCGGCTGGGTGAGATCGAGGCCCAGCCGGGCTTTGGCCGCCGCCGCCTCGTCCTCCGCGCCGAAGAGGGTCGTCAGGAAGTCGCCAGCGTAATCAACGAGGAATTGCCGCTGCTCCTCGGGCGCGAGCGGCGATTGGCAGCCGGGCCGGCCGGCATGGGCGATCATATCCCCGCCCAGAATGGTGTTGAAACCGTTGTGATTGGCCCCCTCCAGCAGCACTGTCGTCGCCCAGGTATGGTTAGTCTGGAAGCGCACGGCTTCGTAGAAGGTTTGGCCGTCCTGGCCGACGACATCGCCGTCGCAGGCGGGCAGGATGACGGCCAGCGGTACGTCGGCGCCGGCGCTGTCCTGCAGGATGCGCGCCGGCGCAACCAGCAACAGCCCGGCCACCGGGCCATAGCCGCGCTCGGCCGCGCTTTCGGCCGTGCCCAGGCCATATTTGCGCGTCAGGTAGCTGGCCATCTCGCCGCCACGCGAATGGCCGATGAGCGCCACCCGGCCCACGTCGGCCACGCCGCTCAACTCGACGCCGAAGGCGTTCTCGCCGCCCGCGGTGGCCGCCTTGAGCGCGTTCAGGTGCAGGTCCAGCAGTTGCGCCAGTCGCTCGCCGGGGACAGGCTCGCCGAAGCCAAAGGTGTTCTCGGCGTTGATGTTGGGGGCCAGGGCCACGTAGCCGCGCGCGGCCAATGCGCTGGCCAGGTAGGCAAAGCCGGAGTAGTTGGCCTGCTCATCGGCCGGGTCGCACGGCCAGCGGTCGACGCCCATCTCATCCACTGGACAGCCAGGGTGCGTGCCGTGGAGGATGACCACCACAGGGTATGGCCCCGCGCCCGCCGGCGCAGCGATGACGCCGTTCAGGCGGATGGGCATGTTGCGGAAGCGGCTGTCTTCGGGGAAGTTGGCCTGCACGATGGTCGCATCGCCCAGGTCGTAGGCGACGGCCAGCGGTAGTGCCGCCGCCGGTTCGGTCGTCGGTTCGGCCGGGGCGCCCGTCGGTTCGACCGGGATGGTGGCAGCGTCGGCCGGCGTGGCGGTCGTGGGCGCAACTTCGGCCGTCTCTTCGGGGATGGCGCAGCCAACAGTCAGCGCCGCGAATCCCGCGCATAGAACCAGCGCGAGCACTCTCAACGTTCGCATGTCATTCTCCTCTGGGGGCAGCAGGGCCGTGGGCCGGTGTGGTCTGCGAGGCTTGCCCCGACGCCGCGTAGTATAGCAAACGGGCGCGGACAACCATTATAATGGGCCAATGTCTAAGAAAATCGATGCGGTTGTACTGATCTCCGCCGCGGCCGAATGGCGGCCCGTGCGCGCCCACTTCGCCGCCGCGCCGGGCGAGGCGACGCCCTTTGGCGAGGCCATCACCGTGAGTATCCCCGTCGCCGGCCGGCCGCGCTCGGTCGTCCTCTTCCACGGCGGCTGGGGCAAGATCGACGCCGCGGCCTCGACGCAGTACGCCATCGACCGCTGGCGGCCGGGGCTGCTGCTCAACCTGGGCACGTGCGGCGGCTTCGCCGGCGACGTGGCCGCGGGCACCCTGCTGCTGGCCAACTTCACCCTGGTTTACGACATCGTGGAGCAGATGGGCGACCCGGACGAAGCCCTGGCCCATTACGCCAAGGAGATCGACCTGTCCTGGCTGCGCGGGCCGCTGCCGCTGCCCGTCCAGCGCGAACTGCTGGTCTCGGCCGACCGCGACATCGTCAGCGCGGAAATCGCCGATCTGCGCGCCCGCTTTGGGGCCATCGCCGCCGATTGGGAGAGCGGGGCCATCGCCCACGTCGCCGCCCGCAACGGCGTGCGCTGCCTCATCCTGCGTGGCGTCACCGACCTGGTCAGCGCCAGCGCAGGCGAAGCCTATGGCCGGCCAGAGCTATTTGTCGCGCGCACCGAGGCGCTCATGATCCGGCTGCTGGCGACGCTGCCGGAGTGGTTGGCCGCGGCCCTGCCCGATGACGGTGGCGCGATTCTCCCGAATCGCGCTCTTGTGCTGGCGCGG
>DAOSMQ010000461.1:0-2621 GCA_035372725.1 Promineifilum sp. (SeqCode) | reverse complement strand
GCCGCCCACGGGGTAGGTGTACCACGACACGGTGGTCGTGTCGCCGTTGAAGCTGATGCTCGGCCAGGACACGTTGCCCATCGCCGTATACATGGCCAACGAGAACGAAAACTCGTTGTTGGTGATGGTGCGGCCGGCCACCGGGCCGGTGTAGCCCGCGCCGCTGGCGATGTCAATGCTGGAGCCGTCGGCGAAGATGTTGTTGTCGACGGTGTAGCTCTGGATGTAGGACACGTCGGTCGTGTCGTTGTAACGCCAGTCGCCGAAGTACAGCGAACCGCCGTCGGACACGTTCATGAACGAGTTCTTGAACGTGAAGCCATCGCCGATGACCTCGATGGTCTTGTTGTTGCTGGGCGTGTTGTCGCCAATCTCGACGCCGGCGATGGTCACATCGTCGGCCTCAACAAAGACGCCGCTGTAGCCGAAGTTGTTGGTGGCGTTGGTGGTGATGACAGCCTGGGTGGCGCTGGGGTCGGTGATGTTGACATCGGCCGCGGTCACGCCTTGCAGCGTCACGCCGTTCTTGGCCGTCTCCTCGAAGAAGAGGCCGAACTGGTAGCTGCCGCTGCCCAACACGTCGCGGCCTGTGGCCGTTTCGCTATAGTTGCCGGGCAGCACTCGCACCTGGCCGTTGGCCTGCACCGTGTCGATGGCCTTCTGGATCGTCTTGAAGGCCGTGGCCGCCGTGGCGCCGTCGTTGGCGTCACTGCCCGTGGGGCTGACGTAACAACTGGTCGTACACGTGGGCGCGGCGGCGACTGGTTGGCTCCACGCGCCAATACCCACGACTAGGATGGCGAACAGCACCAACGCCGTCGCCGCGCGGATAACAGGGGAATGAGGGGAATGGGTCATTGCCGGCGGCCTCCCAACCGCCTTTTGGCACGATCCACAGACCAGTTAGGAGTTTGATTGTCGCGGCTGAGGTTAAAATCGAGAGATGTAGCGACCTACAAACGAGATAAGACAACAACCCTAATCGGCGGTTCTTACTCGTCTTCTGGCTCCGGTGCGCGAGAATCGACTGGCTGTGTCCAGGACTATCGTACTAGATAGTTGCCGAACGCAAGTAGTGACGAATGTCATGCCCTGGGCATGACATTCGTCATGTATGCCAGTCGGGGTTTCTGTTCTCGGAGAAGGGCAGCCGTCAGTGAGGTGGGGGGCCGGCGCTGGCCGGCCCGGTGCTAGGCGCGTTCCCCCAGAAACGGCCCCACCGCCCGATTGAACGCCTCCGGCTGCTCCATGTTGGGCAGGTGGGCGGCGAGCAGGTCGACGCGGCGCACGTTGGGCAGGCCGCCGGCCAGCGCCTCGGCCACGGCCAGCGTTATGGCGGCGTCGAGTTCGCCGACGACGAGCAAAACGGGCGCGCCGACTTCGCCTAGCCGTCCGGCGGCCGGGCGGTCGGGCGGGCGCTCCTCGCCCACGCCCTCGTTGGCCAGGGCGATGGCGTTCATCTCCGCCACTAGCCGGCGCACTGACGAAGCCACCGCGTCGGGCGCGCGCCGCGGCCCATCGACCCAGATCTGCATCTCCAACTCGTTGACCCGCGCCAGGTCGCCGGCCGCCTCGGCGGCGTCGATCGCGTCCGCCTGTCGCGGTGGCGGGCCGTCATAGCGGAAGCCGCTGACGGACGGCGCGCTCAGGACGATGCGGCTCACCTGGTCGGGATGGGCCAGGGCGAAGTCGAGGGCGATGCGACTGCCCTGGGAGCAGCCCACCAGCGCCGTCCGCTTGATGCCCAGATAGCCCAGCAGGGCGGCCAGGTCATCGACGTGGTTGAAGGGGCCGGGAGCGGGGCGGGTGCGGCCGAAGCCGCGCCGGCCATAGGCGATGACAGTGTGGTTCGTGGCCAGCGCGTCGAACTGGGCCGCCCACATGCGGCTGTCGGCGATGCCGGCGTGGAGGAGGACGACCGGCGGGCCGTCGCCGGCCATTTCGTAGGCGCAGTCGATGCCGTTGAGGGGGGCGTGGGCGGAGCGAGGGGACATGGGCGGATTCTCCTTGTTGGCCTGGGGCGAACGTCGATGTTTATGGCGTGTCTGCCCGGCCAATAGATGAGAGGGCGTCCAGAGCGCCAATGAAATGCCAGGCTGGCAAATGTTACCATACCGCACAGAAACAGGGAGGCGATTCGAGGCCTTTCCATACGATCGATGGGGACCTGACTGGTCCTGAATAACGTCTCAGGGCCGCGGCCACTTTACCCCCAACCCAGCCCTGATGTATGATAGCTCCATGCGACTCCTTCTCCTCGAGCGCGAGGCGGCCCTGGACGCACTGGAACGGGCCTGGCGCGCGGTCAGGGACGGCCCAGGCCAGGTGGCGCTGGTCGGCGGCGAGGCCGGCGTGGGCAAATCCGCCCTGGCCGGCCGTCTGGTAGGCGACCGGAGCACCGGCGACGGCGCGGCGGTGCTCTGGGGCGCGTGCGACGCCCTCTTCACACCCCGGCCGCTCGGCCCTCTCTACGACATGGCCGCCGGCGCGCCGGCGCTGGCCGCGGCGCTGGCCAACCCCACCGACCGCGCGGCCGTCTTCGCCGCCGTCCTCGACACACTGCGCGCCCGCCCGACCATCGCCGTCTTCGAGGATGTCCACTGGGCCGACGAGGCCACGCT
>DAOSMQ010000460.1:0-2622 GCA_035372725.1 Promineifilum sp. (SeqCode) | reverse complement strand
ACGACAGCACCGCCCCGGCCACCGCCCCCAGCCCCGCGGCCAGCAGCAGCACCACCGCCTGTGGCGGCTCGGTCATCGGCGCGGCGGCGGCCGGGTCGCCGGTGGCCATCAGGCTCATGATCGTCGAAGGCAGATAGCCGAGGACGTAGGCCAGTAGCGCCCCGGCCAGCGTCGCCAGCCACCAGGCGCGGCGGGTGATGCCCGGCACCCACGGACGCATGGCCCACCACTGCGCCAGACCGACGACAGTCGCCTCGATGACGCCGCTGAGCACGGCGGCGACGAAGGCCACCAACACCCCCAGCGCCCCACCGATGCTCTCCAGACGGCCGATGACCAGCCCGGTCAGCCCCAGCGTCAGACCCAGTCCAACCGCCTCGGCGACCGCATTGGCCGCCACCCAGCGCCGCCACAGCGGCGAAGTGGTTCGCCTGGCTTCCATACTTGTTGTCATGATGAAGTTCTCCCCTCTCACGACGCGGCCGCGGCGCTCCCGTTGCCGCCTGGCCGGCGGCCGGCTACCACGAGCCGGCATAGTCGGTTGCGTAAGGGGCAACCGCCTGCTGCGTCCAGGCCCAATGCAGTTCCACCAGCTGCCGCGTGTGCAGCAGATCGTGGGCCACCCAGGCCGCGGCCATGTCGCCCGCGCGGATGCGCCACGAACCATCCGGCGCGCTAACGATGGTGGCCCAATCGGGCGCGCCCAGCCCGCGCAACCACGCCAGCGACGTCTGCCGCTCGCCCAGAAAGCGGTCGATGGACTCGGCCAGATCGCGCTGGTTGTAGCCGCGCGCCGTCACCCAGCCCTGCGGGTCGATGGGGGGTGGGGCCTCGCCCGGCCGGTGGAGAATGAAGTCCAGCCGCGTGCGAAAGTCCTCGCGCTCCTCGTCGGCCAGATGGTTGACGACCTCCAGGATCGACCACGATTCGGCGTCCGGCCGCCAGCGGGCTTGCGCGGCCGCGACGCCATCGGCCAGCGCCCGAATACGCCCGGCCTGCAACGACATCTGCGCCATCATTTCGTCCAGTTCCATGCGATCCTCCTATCAATCGCCCGCCGGCGTGCCGCTCTCCGCGCCATAACTCCGCAGCAGGTCAGCGATAGCCGTCTGACCGGCCTCCAGGGCAACATCCAGCGCTGTCTTGCCCTGCCAGTTGAGCCAGGTCAGATCGGGGTCGGCATACTCCAACAGCCAGGCGACGACGCCCTTATGGCCGGCGGCCACGGCATTGGCCAGGGCCAACGACGCGCCCTCGCGGGCTCCGCGGCTGTGAAGGTCGGCCACCAGGCCCACGTCACCACTGAAGGCGGCATGGCTGAGCAGGGCGATGCCATGCGCGCCGCGGCTGTGGATGGCGTCGGCGTCGGCGGCCAAAAACGTCGCCACATCGGCGCGCCGGCCCAGCATGGCCGCCGTACATAGCTCCAGCGGCGCGCCCCGGGCAAGCAGGTACTCGGCAATGGCCGCCTGCCCGGTGTGGGCAGCGCCCTGAATAGCCGTCTCCATGTCACCCGGCCCCCACTCGTTGGCGGCGTTCAGCAGCCGCGGCTCCTCAGCCAGCATCGCCTGCACGCGCGGTAGATCGAAGTGCCCGGCGATGACGAACTCGCGCACGACTTCGGCCGGCAAAGCCAGACCCTCTGTATTGTTCATACACGCTCCTTGCCGCCGGCACAGCCGGCGACGGCGAGATTATAGCCAGGGATCAAAAAACCGTCCCGACTCCTTGCGAAGTTCGGGACGGCTTTTTAGCCTACTAAGGTAATAGCGCCCAACGGGGGGCGACGCTTACCAGCTGTTACGGCTGCGGTTGCGATCGCGATCGCCACCGCCGCGGTTGCCGCCGCCGCCGTAGCCGCCGCCACCGCGGTTACCACCGCCGTAGCTGCCGCCACCGCGACTGCCGCCGCCGAAGCTGCCGCCACCAGAACGCTCCTCACGCGGCCGGGCTTCGTTGACGCTCAACTCACGCCCGTCCACTTCCTTGCCGTTCAGAGCCTTGATGGCCGCATTCGCGGCCGAATCTTCCATCTCAACAAACGCGAAGCCACGGAAACGGCCGGTGTCCCGGTCATTGATCATGGCAATCGACTGAATCTCACCATACTCCGAAAACAGATCACGGACCTGATCTTCGGTGGCGCTGAACGACAAATTCCCAACATACACTTTCTTGGTCAACTTGAAACTCTCTCTACACAAACTAATAACAGGCCGGTAAGCTGGTACTCACCTGCTCCGGCCCGGACGACAAAAGCAAACATATTGTAACACTCTTCGCCGAAAAGCCAACACTCTACAAAAAGTGGTTGGCAAGTGCTCATTTTTGGCCCAGCCAGGCTAGATATCGGCATCGTCGGAGCGGTTGAAGGAGAAGCGCACGATGTCGTCGCGCCGCTGCCAGCCGGTGTGCTGCCAGAAAGCGATGGCCAGCTCGTTGCTGGTAAACACGTCCAGGTGGGTCTTATAGATGCCCAGCGCTGCCAAACCGTCCAGCGCCCGCGCCACCATCGCCGCGCCAACGCCCTGCCCGCGCGCCGCCGGAGCGACGACAACGTGGTGCAGGTAGCCGCGCCGCCCGTCGTGGCCGCAGAAGACGCAGCCAACCATCGCCCCATCC
>DAOSMQ010000459.1:0-2623 GCA_035372725.1 Promineifilum sp. (SeqCode) | reverse complement strand
CGTTTCCCTGCGCCGGGGGACACTCATGGCCGCTCTGGCCCACGGCCGGCCACTGATCACCACCGCGCCGGGCGAGGCCGACGCCGCGCCGGAACTGCGCCACGGCGACAACGTCTGGTTCGTGCCGCCCGGCGACCCGGCGGCTCTGGCCGCGGCCGTGTCCACGTTGAGCGCCGACCCGGCGGCGCGCGCCCGTCTGGGCCACGGCGCGCGCGAAGTAGCGGGGCTGTTCGACTGGGGCGCTATTGCCGGGCAGACAGCCGATTTCTATGGGGTTCTGGTTTCTTCGGACGGGGGCAGGACGCTCACGCAAGGGCGCTAAGGGGCGAAGGAAGAGAAGAAGAAGCTGGCTTTTCTTCCTTCGCGTCCTTTGCGTGAGCTTCTTTCCCTGGCCCCTGGAACCTATCACCCACGAGAGGGTTGTCGTAGGCCAATCGCCCCGCGGCGGCTGTGCCCAACGCCCCCAGCCCTGCTACAATCCCGGTAATGACCCCGTCATTCCACGTCGATGCCCGCGCCGAACGCCGCCTGCTGGCGCTCATCCTGACGCTCTTCGTCCTTCTTGGCTTCAGCTACGCCCTCATCACGCCCGTCTTTGAGGCGTCGGACGAGTTGTGGCATTACCCGATGGTGCGCCATCTGGCCGACGGCAACCCCCTGCCGGTGCAGGTCTTCGATCCCGCGCTGGCCGGCCCCTGGAACCAGGAGGCCAGCCAGCCGCCGCTCTACTACACCCTGGCCGCGGCGCTGACCTTCTGGATCGACACAGGCGACATGGCGCAGGTGCGCTGGCTGAATCCCCACGTCGATAATGGCGTCATCACGGCCGACGGCAACACCAACCTGGTCGTCCACGACCCGGCGGCCAACCCGTGGGCGGGCACGCGGCTGGCCGTGCGTGTCATTCGCCTCTTCTCCGTGCTGCTGGGCGCAGCGACGGTCTATCTGACCTACCGCATGGCCACCGAGATCGTGCCGGGGCGGCCGGGCGTGGCTCTGCTGGCGGCGGCGCTCAACGCCTTCCTGCCCATGTTCCTGTTCATCAGTGGCGCGGTCAACAACGACAACCTGGCCGTGCCCCTGGCGTCGCTGGCGCTGCTGTTGCTGATCCGCATCGTCATCCGGCGGCGCGGCGGCTACTTTCCCGTTCGCTGGACGGAGTGGGCCGCCGTGGGCGCGGTGCTGGGGCTGGCGGCGCTGACCAAAGAGGGCACGCTGGGGCTGTTCCCGCTGGCATTCGGCACGGCGGTGGTGGCGGCGTGGCAGCGGATGGAAGCAGAGCAGGGGGGCGGGGGGGCAGGGGAGCGGGGGAGTAAGAAAGCGTTACTGACAGCAGTTAGAAACGTGGCGGTGGCGCTGGTGCTGGTGGCCGCGCCGGCGGCGGTGATCGCGGGGTGGTGGTATGCCCGCAATATCGCTCTGTATGGCGATTGGCTGGGCTGGAACGCTTTCATCGCCGTGCTGGGGCAGCGGGCCGCGCCGGCGTCGCTGGCGCAGCTGTGGGGCGAGCGGCGCGGCTTCATGATGTCGTTCTGGGGCCTGTTCGGCGGCGTCAACGTGCCCATGCCGTTGTGGATCTACGCCGTCCTCAACGTCTTCCTCGTCCTGTGCGTCGCCGGCTTCGTGCTCTATCTGTTCCGGATAGGGCGGAGCGAGTGGCGCGAATGGCGGGCCTCGCCCTCCCCTAACCCCTCTCGGAGGGAGGGGGATGAGACTCCCTCGCCCTTGGGGAGAGGGTTGGGGAGAGGGGCTGATGCAGCCGGGCAACGGCTGCTTTGGGCTGTCGAGCGCCACTTCGGCCTTATCGCCATTGGCCTCTTCGCCGCTGCCGTCGTCTATGGGCTGGTGCAATGGGCGACGACCACGTGGTCGTCGCAGGGGCGGCTGGTCTTTACGGCCATTTCGGTGCTCTGCACGCTGATGGCCTGTGGGTGGATGAGCCTTCTAGACCTGACAGGCCTGAGAAAACCTGTCAGGTCTGGCCTTTTCGCCGCCCCGGCCGTGTTCCTCTTCTTCGTCGCCGCGGCGGCTCCCTGGCTATGGATACGCCCGGCTTACGTTCCGCCGGCGTACCCCGGCCCGCTGGCCACAGCCGCCGACATTGTCTTCGGCGACGCCATGCGCCTGGCGAGCTATGAGGTACAATCGGACGCAGATCCGCTCCGGCCGGGCAACACCGTCCGCGTCCGGCTGGAATGGGAAGCACGGCAACCGATGACCCGCGATTGGAGCGTCTTTGTCCACCTCAACGACCCGGTGCTCGGCCGGCCCATCGCCCAGCGCGACATGTTCCCCGGTCAGGGCCTGCTGGCCACGCGCCTGCTGTCACCGGGACAGCGGCTGGTCAATGATTATGTGCTGACGCTGCCGGCTACGGCCGTCGCCCCGGCCGAACTGGAGCTGGCTGTGGGCCTCTACGACTTTGCCACGGGCGAGCGGCTGCCGGTGACGGTCGCCAATGGCGCGGCCAACGCTGGCCCGGACACGGTCACGCTGGCCACGGTGCCACTGCAACCGCGCGACGGCGCGCTGCCCAACCCGACCTCGCTCTTTGTGGAGCACGGCCTGGAGCTCGTCGGCTTCGCCGTCGAACCGCGGCGCGTGGCCGCCGGCGACGCGCTGG
>DAOSMQ010000458.1:0-2628 GCA_035372725.1 Promineifilum sp. (SeqCode) | reverse complement strand
CGAGTTGATGGCGGCAACAAAGGCGTCCTCGGGTGTCAATACGCCGGGGTGGCCCTGCGCGTCGGGCGGGGCGGAGAAGGCCATCTCCGGGCCGTTGCCCATGACGATGTGGCCCCAATGCTCGCCGCGCCAGGTGACGGTGGTGTGATAGACGGCCGTCGCGCTCATACCACAGCCTCCAGTTGGCCCCAGAAGGCGGCGTAGGTGCGCGTGAGCGCCGCCAGATAAGCGTCTTGCTCCCCGGCCGGAATGGGATTATAGAGCGCCACCTGCTCCAGCAGTTCATGAATGGTCTCCGGCGAAGGCGTCTTGCCCGCGTCGCGCAGCTGTTCCATCAACGGCGGCAGGGCCACGAGCGTCACCGGCGTCCCATCGATGGCCACCGTTTGCACCGGGATGCCCGAGCCACAGGCGCAACCGGCCGTGGTCTTGGCCGCCGGAACGACCGGCACGGGAATGGGTTCCGCGTCGATGAACTCCCCCTTGCGGCGGCTCCAACGCCTGTCCAGCAGCTCATCCACCAGTCCGGCCACGCGGCCGGCCGTCTCGGCCACGGCCGCCTGCCCGGCGTCGTTCAGGCGGCGGCAGCCGGCGGGCGGTTCCAGCCCCATCTCGCGCACCACGTCGGTGACGACGATGCTCGCCGCCGGTTTGCCGGAGAACTGCTCCGTGGCCCGCGCCGCGCAGCGCCGGTCACAGCCGTCCACGGCGATCGTCGGGTAGTAGCGGGCAAAGGCGCGGTCGCCCTCGCCCCCGGCCAGAAAGAGCGGCAGGCAGATGGTCACCGTGTCGTCGGGCCGCAAGCTTTCTAGCACCTGCAATGCGGCCAGTCTCGTGACCGTCCCTTCGGCCATCTCCTCGCCCGAACAGGCAATAATGCCGACCTTCTTCTGTGGCAACTCAGGCATTGTCCGCCTCCCCACGCGTCAGGATGTCGATCTCGCCGGCGATTTCCTCCGCCAGGGCATGCGCCAGTTGCAGGCCACCCTCGTTGAGTTCCGCGATGCCGGCCGGTTTGAACGCCTTGTGGCGGCGGTAAGCATCCAGCACGGCATACGACCTGGCGACCGTACCGCCGCTATCGCGCACCATCTTGCTGGCGCAGGCCAACTTGCAGCCATCGATGGCGATCGTCTGGCTGCCATCTACCGCGGCCCGCGCCCCTTCGTCGCCCAATACCAACATGGACAGGGCGACCAGTTGCGTCTCGTCCGGCCGCAGGTCTTCGATCACCTCATAGGCCGCCTCGCGACTGACGGTGCCATAGGTCTTGCCGATGCCACTGCACGGCACGATGACGACTTTCCTGGCGTCGCTCATTGCTTGCCTATCTCCTTCAACGCGCGGGCGTGGCTGTGCGCGGCGTACGCTTCCGGCGACATCAGGGCCGTCCGTTCTTCATTCCACGCCGCCGGCGCAATCACCACCAGCCAGCCATCGCCGTAGGGAGCCTGATTGATGATCTCGGCTGCCAGTTCCAACTGGTCATTGACCTTGACGACCGTGCCCGACACGGGTGATGGCAGTTCGATATCGACCTTGATCGTTTCGATGTCGCCCAGACGTTCGCCCGCGGCGATGGCTGTGCCCGCCGTGGCGATCTCGGCCAAGACCACATCACCGTTGGTCTGCTGGAAGAAGTCGGTCACGCCGGCCACCAGTTGGCCCGCGCGTTCCATCACCCATAACCCTTCTGGGTGGTATAGACGGTCGGTCGGAATGGTGAAGGTGAACTTGTCGACCGTAAATTGCAACCGCTCTGACATCTGCCTCGCTCCTACCGTCGCGGCGCGAAGCCGTGGCGATAATTCAATCTGCGTTGAATTATAAGCCCCGCGCCCGACGGTCAGTAGTGACAATTGTCATGGATTTGAGGTGACAAATGGGCGGCCTGCGCCTATGCCCGTCGCAGACCGCGCCAGCTCCAGCTACGTTCCCCGCCCACGCGGATGTCGCGCCGCAGGAACAGCGCCCAGGCCGCGGCCGCCAGCACAAAGCCGGCGACGATCAGCCCAACGGCCCAGCCCCAGTTCATGTCCACCAGCGCCTCGCCGCCCTGGAAGTAGGCGAACGGCGTCAGATCGACGATGGGCTGCAAGTCGGGGTTGAGCTTGGCCAGGCCAACCAGCAGCCAGTTGGCCACCAGCAGCCCGCCGGCGCTCATCGACGCGATGCGCGCCGACGGCAGCACCATGCTGAGCAGCAGCGACAGCCCGCCAAAGAACAGCAACATGCCCAGGATGGGCACGAACGCCGCCAGCAGCGCCCCGGCGGTCACGTCCAGCGCCGAGAACGGCAGCGTCACCGCCCAACCGAGATAGCCCAGCAGCAGGATGAGTGCCGTCGCGGCGACGAAGCCCAGCCAGCGCCCCCAGAACAGCGCCGAGCGGCCGACTGGCTGGGCCAGGGTCAGGTCGAGCGTGCCGCGCTCCTCGTCGCCGGCCAGCAGCGCCGCCGCCGCGCCGACGGCGAAGATGCCGACGATGATGGGCATGTAGCTGCTGTAGTAGATGCCGAAATAACCCCTGGCCGAGGCCAGATCGGCCATGTCGCCGAAGAAGGCCAGCAGCTCGCGCGGGTAACTGGCCAGCATTTTGTCCAGCCCGGTGATGTTCTGGATGGCGTCGT
>DAOSMQ010000457.1:0-2630 GCA_035372725.1 Promineifilum sp. (SeqCode) | reverse complement strand
GTACCACACCGCCACGGCAAGCAGAAGCAGCACGACAATGGCCCCAACGAGCAGCAGCGGCGACGCGCCGCGGCGCGCTTGGCCGGTTGGCAGTGGGCGGGCGGGGTCTGGTAGGCCAGGGAGACCGGCAGGCGGGTGCAGGACGGAGTAGGGGTCAATCCGGCCGTCTATGTCCACATAGCCCCTGCCCATCTCCTGGCGTATGGCCATCAATTGGGCCGCCAGCCCCGGATAGTTGGGGTCGATGCGCTGGATGCCCTCGAAGATCTGCCGCGCGTCGGCCAACCGGCCCTCGAGTTGAGCGCGCAGGCCGGCGCTAAACTGCGCCGCCAGGGGATTCTCGGCCGGCTCCGGGGTCGGCCCAAAGGCGGGCCAGGCGCGATTGGGCCGCTCGCGCCGGCACAGGGCGACCAGTTGCGCCAGGCGGTTCTCGCGCACCATGCGCAGCGCCAGCTCCCGCGCCTTGTCCTCTTTGGTCTCGCCTGGCAGCGAGGCGAAATCGACGACGCCCAGAGCGAAGGCCAGGTCTTTCATCTCGCCCAGGCTGAAGGCGGCGGCCAGGCCCCGCTGTAGCTCTGACAACTGGTCGTAAAAGTTGGCCACCGGGCCGGGCGGCTCGGCCAGCGGCGCGCCACAAAAGGGGCAGAAGTTACGGGCCAGGCCAATCTGGCGGCCGCACCGCCCGCAGGTGACTGCTGAGGAAGGTCGCTCGCTCATCACGCTTCGCTGCCCCTGTTGCCGCGCCAAAGGATCAGACGCGCTATTGTCGCCGCAGCAGGCGGAACGCGCAACGGCGCTTTTTCGCTTGCCCCCCTCCGGCAATCGCCAGGCGCAGGGGCCGCGTCGCGCAGTCGCGGGCAGGGCGCTATAATAACGTCATCACGCGCGCGGAGGTACAGCAAGAACGTGGCCAAAGTCGAGATCATGTCCCCCGTGGATGTCGCCTGGCTCAGCATGGAAGAGCCGACCAATCTGATGATGGTCAACGCCATCATCACTTTTGACCGGCCGCTCGACTTCGACCGCGTCCGGCAGGTGCTGCGCTATCGCTGGCTGCGCTATCATCGCTTCCGCCAGCGCGTCGTCCGGCCCCCCGTGCCCTTGCTGCGCCCCTATTGGGAGGACGACCCCCACTTTGACCTTGATCTCCATTTGCAGCGCATCGCTCTGCCCGCTCCCGGCGACCGCGCCACACTGCAAGAGATGGTCAGCGACCTGATGAGTGGCCCGCTGGACTTCGCCCGTCCGCCGTGGAAGTTCATCCTCATCGAGAACTACGGGGAGGGCTGTGCCATCATGGCCCGCATCCACCATTGTCTGGCCGATGGGATGGCTTTGGTCGCTGTGTTGCTGGCCATGACGGATTTCTATCCCGACGCGCCGCTGACGCCGGGCGAGCCGGCCGACGATGGCCCCATGGCCGAAAGTTGGGGCGGCGGGCTGGCTCGCGATCTGGGCGACAGCGTCGGCGCGGCCCGCGCCGCCGTTGGCGGGCTGCTGCGCCGCGCGCGTCGCCGCGACGCCGCCGTGGGGCTGGGCGAGCAGGGCGCGGGCATGGGGCTGGCCGCCGGCCGTCTACTGGCCCGCAGCCCCGACCCGCACACGCGCCTGAAAGGCAAGCTCGGCGTCCTGAAGCGCGCCGCCTGGGCCGACCCCATTCCCCTGACCGACGTGAAGCTCATTAAGAACGCCTTCGGTGGCACGGTCAACGACGTGCTCGTCGCCGCCGTGACGGGCGGGCTGCGCCATTACCTGGTGGACAGGGGGGACGACGTGGGCGATGACAGCGGCGGGCTGGAGATTCGCGCCGCCATCCCGGTCAATCTGCGCCGCGACGACGACAACGGCAAGCTGGGCAACCGCTTTGGGCTGGTCTTTCTAACGCTGCCGATCCACATCGAGCAACCGCTGATGCGTCTGGCCGAGGTGCGGCGGCGGATGCTGGAGCTAAAGCGCTCGGCCGAAGCGCCGGTGACGCTGGGCATTCTGGGGGCGATGGGCCTGGGCACCGACGCCTTCCGCGAGTTCGTCGTGCGCATGCTGGAGCCAAAGGCCACGCTGGTGCTGACCAACGTGCCTGGCCCGCCTGTGCCCCTCTATCTGGCCGGGCAGCGCATCCGCGACCTGATGTTCTGGGTGCCACAGGCGGGCCGGTTAGGCGTGGGCATCAGCATCCTCAGCTACGCCGGCAACGTCTACGTCGGCGTGGCCACCGACGCCGGCCTCGTGCCGGAGCCGGATGAGATTATGCTGGGGTTTTATGGGGAGTATGATGAGTTGTTGGGGTTGGTCTAGCGTTTCGTGAATATGGGTTGCTGACCCGTCGACACCGTCGATTTGTTTCAAGGAACTGCCAAGAGAGAGGTTGGCCGTTATGAAAGACGCACAAAAGCCTGACCATATAAGCCTTATTGCGCTTGTTGGCCATTTAAAAGAGGGCCGATTTGTAATACCTAATTTTCAACGCGACTTTGAATGGGAGCCGTGGGATATCAGTGCCTTAATGCGTTCCATCTTTCTGGATTATTACATTGGCAGCCTATTGTTGTGGAGAGGAAAATCGGAGAATTTCACCGCGTTAGCCTGCGAGCCTATCTATGCTTACAAAGGCAACAAGAAATCGTGGGAAC
>DAOSMQ010000456.1:0-2631 GCA_035372725.1 Promineifilum sp. (SeqCode) | reverse complement strand
CTGGCGCGGGTCTGGGATAACGACGAGGACGCGGTTTATGACGCTTATTGAGCCGTGCGAGCTAGACCTCCTCTTCTGTCACCTCTGTAAACGCCAAGCTCGCGGCATCGCAGTTCATCATTTCCTAACCCCTTGACAGGCCATCGTCTTGCGTGTTATGATGACATCATGTCATATGATGACCTGATGAATTCACGTCTGACCGTTCGCGCCGTTCGCGCCCGCTACTACGCCATTACCTTCCTGGTCTGGTTCGCCACGGCCCTGCCGCTGGCCCTGTCGGTGCTGCTGGCCCAGGCCCGCGGGCTGAGTCTGTTCGAGGTCAGCGTCGCCCTGGGTCTCTATTCGCTGACCATCGTCCTGCTGGAAGTGCCCACCGGTGGGCTGGCCGATGCCGTCGGCCGCAAGCGCGTCGCCTTGCTGGCTTTCGCCCTGGCAGCGCTCTACAACGTCGCCTTCCTGCTGGCCTTCTCCTTCCCCATGCTCTTGTTGGCAATGATCCTCTACGGCGTCAGCCGGGCGCTGTCGTCCGGGGCGCTCGATGCCTGGTTTGTCGATGCCCTCCAGGCGGCCGACGCCAACGTCGATCTCCAGCCGGCGCTGGCCGGGGCGGAGACGGTCGGCCTGCTGGCGCTGGGGCTGGGCACGATGGCCGGCGGTGTGCTGCCCAAGCTCTTCGCCTGGCTGCCGGCCGACGGCACGGCTATCCTGACGCCGCTGGCCGTGCCCCTCGTGGCCGCGCTGGCGGTCAAGCTGCTAACTGTCGTGGCCATCGCCGTGCTGGTGCGCGAGGAGCGGCCGGTTGGCGGCTCCTGGCGGGCCGGCTTCCGCGCTGTGCCCGCCCTCGTGCGCGACGCCCTGGCCCTCAGCCGCGCCAATCCGCGCCTGCTGCTGCTCATGTCGGCCTCGTTCGTCGCCGGGCTGGCCATCATCAGCCTCGAAGCGCTGTGGCAGCCGTTCTTCGCCGCCCTGCCGGAAGTGGGTCAGAGCAGCGCGGCCGCGCCCCTGTTCGGCGTCATCATGGCCGGCAACTTCCTCGTCGGCATGGTCGGCAATCTGCTGTCGGTGCCCCTGGCGCGGCACTGGGGCGGGCGCTACGCGCGGGTCAGCGCCGTCGCCCGCCTGTTGCAGGGCGCGTCGATCCTAGCCCTGGCCGCGACCGGCGCGCTGGTTCCGGCGGCCGGCTTCTTCTGGCTGGCCTACCTGATGGGCGGCGTCGGCCTGTCGCCCCACGCGACGCTGCTCAACGCCGAGATTCCGGCCGAACGGCGCTCGGCCATGCTCTCCGTGCAATCGCTGGCCGCCTACCTGGGCAGCTTCGTTGGCGGCGCGGCCCTGGGCTACGTGGCCGAACACGTCGCCATTTCGGCGGCGTGGCTCATCGCCGGGGCGCTGACCGTGGTATCATTGGCTCCCTATCTCATCCTCGACGCGCGGCGCGACCGCCGTCCGGAGGGCGACTGTGGAAGCGAGCAGCTACTCCAGCAACCTTAAGCGCCAGACATTGGCCGAGCAACTGGCCGAGACGCTCCGCGAGGCGATTTTGGCCGGCCGCTGGCGGGCGGGCGAGGCCCTGCCCACCGAGCCAGAACTGGCGGCGCAGTTCGGCGTCAGCCGGGCGGTTGTCCGCGACGGCACGCGCATGCTGGCGGCCCAGGGGTTGGTCCAGGCGCAGCACGGCCGGGGCGTCTTCGTCACCGCGTCGCCCGTGGCCGCCTTCGGCGACGCGCTGCTGCTGGCCCTGCGGCGAGCGGGCGCGTCGGCCTGGGACGTGGAGCGCTTTGAGCAGATGGTCATGCCGGAAGTGCAGGCCGAGGCGGCGCGGCAGGCGACCGATGCCGACCTGGTCGCCATACAGCGACTGGCTGAGGCATATCACGACACTTTCGCCGCCGTGACGCGCGACAGTTGGGGCCGCGACCGGCTCTCGGCCGGCGAACGCGAGCGAATCATGTTGGCCTTTCAGGCGCTCTACGGGGCCATCTTCGCCGCCACCCACAACGCCCTCTGGGGCCTGCTGGCCGAGCCGCTGCTGCGTCTGCGCGCGCCGCGCTCCTGGCAATCGGGCGAGATGACTGTCGAGGAGTTCATCGCCCACGAGCGGCGGATCATCGATGCCCGCGTCACCGCCATCGTCGCCCGCGACCCCGACCGCGCCTATGACACCGCCAGGTCATCGGCCGCCGCGCCGCCGGACATCGCGTCTACTTTGCGCGCCGCCCTGCAAGCCACCCCCGTCGCTGAGATCGCCACCATCCCCCTGCCCCTGCCCTCGCGCTGAGACAACCAGCTGAGCCTGTCCAAACAAGAAGCGCCCCCTCGGCTGAGCCGAGGAGGCGCGCTCCTTGTTCATGGGGTGGACTCTGTCTTAGAAGCTGCCCTGTGCCACAAGGATGCTGCCCCACTTAATCTGCACCTTGCTGCCGGCGCTAATCTGCGGCACGGCCTGGCCCAGGTCAGTGTTACGGCTGAGGCGGCCCGCGCCCAACGCGCTCACCTTGAAGCTACCCACGCGCATGCCGTTGGCGTACACGTCCAGCGTCTTGCCCTTCAGCGCCCTGGCGTTTTCCAGCTCGACCTGGAACTCCCGCTCGCCGCCAGCGGCCTTGTACTTGGCCGTGCCCTTGACGT
>DAOSMQ010000455.1:0-2635 GCA_035372725.1 Promineifilum sp. (SeqCode) | reverse complement strand
TATGCCAGAGCATCCAGGAGACATCTCCACGACAGCTACAGCGGTCACAAGCAGTCCGGCCGCGCTCGCAACCCAGGTCGAGACGCCCTCCGTCGCCGAAGCCACGGCCACGGCCGCCACACGCGCTACGCCCTCGCGCACAACCGGCGACAGCCCCACTTCCCCGCTCCTGCCCGAACCGGCGGCAACGGCCACCGCCACACCGCCGACGCCCTCGCCAACCGTGACGCCCATCCCCACGTCAGCCGAGGTGGACGGCTGGCTCGTCTACGAAAACGACTTCCTCGGCTATCGCTTCAGCTATCCGCCGGAGGCGAGAATACGTGTCCAGGGCTTTACCGGCTTCCCAATGGACGAGCTACCGGAAAACCTGACCGTCGAGGAGTATCAGGCCCAACTGGAGGCCGAGTATCCTGACAATCTCTGCGTGACGGTCGCCTATCAGGCTGTCTTTATCGCCTTCGTGCCATCTTACGATACCGTTGGCAAATACACCGTGCCCTGCGGTGTCACCGGCGTCGGTGATTTCGAGATCAAGACGGAAGAGGTAAGCTTTATCATCGATGGCCGGCAAGTGTCCGGCTCTCTCCATCGGATGTTTGGCGGGGAGGGCAATTGGCGCGGCGAGTTCACCCTGTTGGGAGACGGCGACGACCTCGGGATCCATTACGGCAGCGCAAACGACGCGACCCACGAGGAGTTCCTGGACGCGCAAGAGACGATGATGCAGATCGTTTTGTCATTGCGCCTGGATTAAGCAGGATTTACCCCGCTGTGCTCGCGCCACCGGCCAGCGCCGCCAACACCCGCTGGCGCACTTCTTCGGCGGCCAACTCACTCGTGTCCACCACCAGATCGGCGTGTTCGCGCGCGTGGGCCAGCCGCGCCTTCTCCCGCTCCAGGTACTCCGGCTCGCCGAAGTGCGGCCGCCGCGCCAGCAGCGCCTCGTAGCTAATGTCCAGATAGATCAGCACGTCGGGATCGACTAGCCGCCGCCACATATCGGGCACGTAGGAGTGCTCCTGCGCCGGGTGGCGAGCTTCGTAGCCGGCCGCCCGCAGCGCCGCCACGAGCGTGCTCTTGCCGCTGGCGCACGGGCCGACGACGGCCACGCGCAGGGGGGATGCAGGGGAGCGGGGGGGCGGGGGAGCAGGGGAGAGAGTCATCAATGATTGGTTTCTTCTTTGCGTCTTTGCTCCCTTGGCGTCCTTGGCGTGAGGTTCTTCCTCTTCATTCCTAATTCCCAATTACAGAATCAGTCGCCCGCTCAGCCGCCGCACTTCGTCTCCATCGGCGCTTTCCAGCACGGAGATAGCCATCACGCTGATGTCGTCGCGGGCGCGGCCGTTGTCCATCGCCAGCGCCTCGGCCAGCAGCCGGTCGCAGATCGTGTGGGCGTCGCCGATGCCCTCGCCGACCATCTGCCTGAAGGCGGCGTCGGGGTCATAGGCCATGCCCCGGCCGCTCAGCGTGCCCGCGTGGCGCAGGCCGTCGGTGAAGGCCACGACGATGGTGTTGACCTCAATCGGCACTTCGCTGATGACCGGCTTGGTGTTGCGGTGGACGCCGACGGCGACTGAGGGCTGATCGAGCAGGTAGAAGCCGCCGGCAGCCGTATGCACCAGCACCGGGGCCTCGTTGTTGCGGCTGATGACCAGCGTCCGCGTCAGCGTATCGACGGAGATCATGTTCAGCGTGGCCGAGACCTTGCCGCCGCGGTTGGTATAGAGGTAGTCGTGGGCGGCGCGGGCGGCTGCGCCGTCGCGCACGCCCTCGCTGAGCAACTGCACCGCCTTGCGGGCGACGATGTTGCTGATGAGCTTCGCGCTCTTGCCGCTGCGCTGGCCGTCCACCAGCACCATGGAGATGCCGCCGTGCGGCCGCTCGATCATCTCCAGCGTATCGCCGCTCTCGCTGGTGGCCCACTTGGTGACCTTGGCGACTGCGAATTGAACTTCCATAGAACTTTTTCGGGGATAATGACGTCTTTATGATAGCAGGTCTTCACATGATTCGTCACGAGAACTTCCCTTCGCGCCACGTTCCGCCGCGCTCCACAATGAGATCGCCTGGCGGGCGCGCGTCCACTTGCCTTGCGCTTTCTGCTTGGCCCGGAGGCATGAGCCGGGCATGAGCGCCGGTTGCGACCCGCGCCCACCGGAGTAAGATGAGTTATCGGGCGCGGCGATGGCCGCGCCTTATTATTGCTATGAGAAACGACCCCTTTAGTATTCATTTCTGGCTTGCTGCCGCGCTGATCATCATCGTCATCGGCCTCGCTGCCTGTGGCGGCGCGCCGGCCGTGGACACAGCCCCGACAGCCACTTTTCCCCCCCCGCCGGCGGAGACCACCGCGGCCGCGCCCGTGGCCGAGCTACCAACCGGCTACCCTGTCGCCACACCGGCCGACGCGTTGCCCACCGGCTATCCCGGTGAGTCGGCCACGTCCGCGCCATTGCCCACGCCCGGCCCCGGCAACGCGGCCACGGCCGTGCCGTCCAGCGATGCCGTCTTCATGCCCATGATCGGCCAGGGCGTCGAGTCGCCGGCCGAAGCCATCGCGCCGACGCCGGAACCACCCACCGCCACGGCCACAGCCGAACCGCCCACGGCCACGCCGGAGCCGCCCACGGCC
>DAOSMQ010000454.1:0-2639 GCA_035372725.1 Promineifilum sp. (SeqCode) | reverse complement strand
CGTGACGGTCGCTGCGTCGCTATACGAACTTGGCCTGCGCCCACGTGACCTCATCATCATCGCCCACACACAGAATCTGGAAAGCATTTTCGCCTTCTGGGGCGCGCTGCGGTTGGGGGCCATCCCGTCGATGTTCCCCACACTGACCGAGAAGCTGGACGCCGGCGTCTATATGAGCAGCCTGGCCGAACTGGCGCGGCTGTCGGGCGTGGCCGCCGTGCTGACTACCGACGCTTTCGCGCCTGTGGTACGGCCGCGCCTGCCCTGTCCGGTCTACGGCGCGGCCGACTTGCCCGCGCCCACCGGCATAGAGAGCGGCCCGGCAAGCGCGGGACGAACGTTCCACCCGCCCGCGCCGGCTGAGATTGCCTTCCTGCAACACAGCAGCGGCACGACCGGCCTGCAAAAAGGCGTCGCGCTTAGCCACGCGGCTGTGCTCAATCAAATGGCCGCTTATAGCACAGCCTTAGCACTACACGAAAGCGACGTTGTTGTGAGCTGGCTGCCCCTTTACCATGACATGGGCCTCATCGCCGGCTTCCTGCTGCCGCTGCTGCAAGGTGTGCCCCTCGTGCTCATGTCGCCTTTCGACTGGGTACAGCACCCCGCCCTCCTCTTCCGCGCCATCCACGACTACCACGGCACGCTCTGCTGGCTGCCTAACTTCGCCTACAACCACTGCGCCCGCGGCATCCGCCGCCGCGATATGGACGGCCTCTCGGCCGCGTCCATGCGCCTTTTCGTCAACTGTTCCGAGCCGGTGCGCCACGACAGCCAGACTCTCTTCCTGGAGCGCTTCGCCGCCAACGGCGTCCGCCCGGAGATGCTGGGCGTCAGCTACGCCATGGCCGAGAACACCTTTGCCGTGACACAAACGCCGCCCGGCCGCCCCGCCCGCCTGGACACCATCGACGCGGCCACGCGGATCGCCGGCGCCGCGCCACCACAGCTGCCCGACGACCCCGCCTCGGCCGTGCGCGTCTCCTGCGGCCCGCCCATCCCCGGCACACAAGTCCGCGTCCTGGACGACGAGGGCCACACCCTGCCCGACCGCCGCGTGGGTCAACTGGCCATCCGCTCTGACTGCCTGCTAACCGGCTACTACCGCCGCGACGACCTGCAACCATTCACGCCCGACGGCTGGTTTCTGACTGGCGACCGGGGCTATCTGGCCGAGGGGGAAGTCTACGTTGTCGGCCGCTCCAAAGACCTCATCATCAACGCCGGCAAGAATATCTACCCGGCCGACATCGAAGCCATCGTCAACGAAGTTCCCGGCGTCCATGCCGGGCGGGCGGTGGCCTTTGGCGTGGCCGACGAGCGCGAGGGAACGGAGCTAGTGGCCGTTGTGGCCGAGACGGGCGTGGACGATGCCGGCGCGCGCGCCACAGTCAGCCGCGCCATCCGCGCTGCCGTCGCCCACCGTGCCGGTGTGACCGTCAGCTACGTCCACCTGGTCGGCCCGCGCTGGCTGCTGAAAACCTCCAGCGGCAAGATCGCTCGCGCCGCCAATCGGGACAAGTGGCGGCGCGAGACGATGGACGCCGGGTAAGGACGGTGGTGGCGCTACGCCTTGGCCGCGCGAGCAACGGCCTTGGCCGCTGCCTGTCCCGACATCACCGCGCCCTCCATGCTACAGAAGAGCGCCTGCTTGGTGTAGTCGCCGGCCAACGTCAGGCCGGGGATGGGCGTGGCCTGCGGCGGGCGCAGCGCCTCAGCGCCGGGCGACAATAGATAGAAGTCCTGAGGGTGATCAACGACGCGATAGCGGCGCACGTTGTCCTCGATATTAAGACCCACCCGCCGCGCGTCAGCCATCGCCGCGGCAAAGATCTCCTCCGGCGGCCGGCCGATGAACTTCTCCGGCTGGCCCAAGTCAATCGACAGGCGGCCGGGCACGTCGCGAAAGGTCGTCCGGCTCTGTTCGGCGTAGGAAGCCAGCACCGTGTTAGGGCTGAAGACCACGTGATCCTCGGGCAGCGCCGGCTCATCCAACTCGATTTGCAGCGTCACCGCCGGCATGGTCGGCAGAGCCAGCATCTTCTCGAACCAGGGGTGGTCACCCAATGCCTCGCGAATGAGCGGTTGCGCCGCGCCCAGCGACGTGGCCAGGACGACATGGTTGGCCGCGATCAATTGGCCATCGACGTAGACGCCACTGACGCGGCCATCCTCAACCGCCAATCGCTCGACCGTAATATCGTACTGCACTGTGCCGCCGCGCCGGACAATGGTCTCGGCAATTGGCCCAGACATGACCTCGGTCATGCCACCGGCAAACGAACCGACGCGGATGGTATGCGGCCGCTTGATGGCCGGGGCCAGCAGGCCCATCAACACCATGGCCGAGTAGCGCTCCGGCGGCAGAAAGAAGATGCCCTCCGTGACGGGAATGAGCATGTTGGTAATGGCGTCCTCGCTGACGCCGCGCCGGCGAGCGTAGTCGTAGACGGTGTGCTGGTCTAGCTCCCGCCGTGTCAGGGCATAGTCGATCAGGCCGGAGGTGAAGAACAGGGTTAACTCGGCCTTGTCGGCCGGGGAAATCAGGTCGTTGTTGCCCAGGAGGCCGGCGGCCGTCTGCAATGGCCGGTGCAGCGGCGACAGGCCCAGCACGGCCTGCGGCCCGCCATCGGGTAGGC
>DAOSMQ010000453.1:0-2662 GCA_035372725.1 Promineifilum sp. (SeqCode) | reverse complement strand
TGGTCAGTGGAAATAGAAAGAGCCGGGGGCAACCAGCCCCCGGCTCTTTTTCGATACCCTCTCCGCGACCTAACCTGCCCGACGCAGACGGCGCGCCCCGAAGACGACGAGGGCCAGAGCCAGACCAACAGCGGCGATGCCCCAGGCGTCGAGGCCAGTTTCGGGCAGCGTCACCGGCGGCGTGGGCGTGGCCGTGGGCGTCGGGGCCATGACTGTGCCTGTGGCCGTCGCGGCGGCCGTGCTGGTGACTGTTGGGGCGACGGTGGCTGTTTGAGTGGCCGTGGCCGTCGCGTTGGGATCTGGGGTTGGCGTGGGTGTGGCCGTGCCGGGCAGCGCCGTGGCAGTTGCGGTGGCTGTCGTTGTGGGGGAAACCGCCGGCAGGGCGGTCGCCGTGGTCGTGGCCGTCGGCGAGGCGCTGACCGTCGCCGTCGTCGTCGCTGTTGTCGTCGCTGTTGTCGTGGCCACCATCGTGGCTGTAGTCGTGGCCACGGTCGTTGCCGTGCTCGTCGGCACGAGCGTTGGTGTGCTCGACGCGACCAGCGTTGGCGTGCTGGAGGGCACGAGCGTCGGCGTGTTAGAGGCTACCAGTGTGGGCGTATTCGTTGGCGCGAGCGTCGGCGTGGGCGAGCCGGGCAGGTTGGGGGTGGCTCCGCCGACCTGGGTTGGCGTCGCCGCGCCGGCCGTCGGCTGGTCGGGCACGTTGCTGACCGGCGTAGACGTTGCCGGCGCGGGGTAGTCGGCCGCCGGCTCCGTGGCCGCGGGCGGGTAGCCGGCATCGGCCGGCAGAGCCGTGGCCGCCGGTGTCTCCGGCACGCCGCCACCGGACTCATCGCCGCCGCCGCCAAAGGGGGATGGTGTGGGCGTACCCGTGGCGACGGGGGCCGAACCGCCCGGCTGGCCGACGACGGTCGTTGCTTCCGCTTCTGTGGTGGAGCTGGTGGGGAGGCCGGTGGCCTCCTGCGTCACGCCCAGCAGGACGACTGTGGACGCCGGCGTGGCCGTGGCGCCGACGGCCGGCACGCGGCCTGCTTCCGTGGCCGTGGGCACGGGCAAGACACTGCTGGTGGCCGTGGCCGTCGTGCCGGCACCGGCCGCGGAGGTCGGCAAAGGCGTGGTGGTGGCGTTGGCGTTGGCTGTGGCCGCTGTGGCGTTGGCCGTAGCGTCTGCTGTGGCCGCCGTGGCGTCGCCCGCGGTTGAAGTCGCGTCCGTGGGCACGGACGTAGCCGCGTCCGTGCCCACGGACGTAGCCTCACCCGGCTCAGCAGTTGCTGCCGTCGCTGAAGGAGTGTCCTGTCCGGCCGCACTCGTTTCGCCCGACGCCGCTGTGGCGTCAACCGGCGTTGTCGCGCTCTCCGCGGTTTCATCCGGGCTGGCGGTTGTGTTAGCGGCCGGCGTGCCCTCTTCGCCAGTGGCCGGCGGGGTCGCCGTGGGGCCTGGTTCGCCCGCGGCGGCGCTCGTCGCCGCGGCGGCCAGGGTCGGGTTGGCCGCCAGCGTCTCGATTGTCGCCGTCATGCTCTCAGGCGAGTCAACGGCCGGGCCTTCAGAGGTCGCGGCCGGGGCGGCGTTGTCTTCCTCGGCCGTCGCCGCGGCCATCGGGGTAGCCGTGTCCTCAACGGCGGCCACGCTCGCGCCAGCGCGGCTGGTCGCTTCGACGTTCATGGCGGCGATCGTTTCGGTGACGGCGGCGTTGGTGGCCAGGATGACGGCGTTTTGCGTCTCGATGGCGGCGATCTCGGCCGAGCGCCCGCCGGCGCGACCAAGCAGCAAGTAACCTACGGTAAACAACGAGAAGAGCAACAGCGTTCCGGTCAGCAGCGCCGCCAGGACCAGAAAGGTGCGGTTGCCGTCAGCGACAGGCGCGCCCGCGTTCGTGTTGTCAACCTCGCCGTTGTTGACGACGGAATCATCTGCACTCATAATGCCCGCTCCTGAACAGTGGCGCGCCCAGGCCAGCCGCCGCGCGCCCGTGACCGTGTGTTGCCGTCTTGCCACCGCGGTCAACTTGACGTAACATAACGCGAATGTCAGTATAACATGTTTGGCAAGGGGTGTAAAGCAGACCCATGCGCGTCAAAGTGATCCTCAATCCACGTTCGGGCCAGGGGCGGGCACGCGAGCAGACTGGCATGATCGACACCCTGGGGCAGCGCTACGGCGACCTCGACATCGTGCCGACCCAGCGGCCTGGCCATGCCGTGGAACTGGCCGCGGCCGCCGCCAGCGAAGGGTATGACCTGGTGGCCGCGGCTGGCGGCGACGGCACGGTTCATGAGGTCATCTGCGGGCTGATGGGCGACGGCGACCGCGCCACCTTGCCGCTGGGCATCATCCCCATTGGCTCGGGCAATGACCTGGCCTATGGGCTGGGCATCCGCGAGAAGCCGGAGGAGGCCGTACAGCGGGTTTTCACGGGCACGCGGCGGGCAATCGACCTCGGCCGGGTAGTTGACGACCGCGGGCGCGCTACCGTCTTCCACAACAACCTCGGCATCGGCTTCGACGCCATCGTCGTCATGCGCACGGAGACGATCAGCCGCATCCAGGGCTTCCTGATGTACCTGACGGCTGTGCTGCAAACCATCGCCTTCTACTATGAGACGCCCTACATGGAGATGACCTTCGACGGCCAGCCGGTCAATCAGCGGGCGCTCTTCCTCTATGC
>DAOSMQ010000452.1:1518-2669 GCA_035372725.1 Promineifilum sp. (SeqCode) | reverse complement strand
ACTGGCGGCTGGTGACGTACTTGCCCTCGCGCCCGGCGAAGGGGCTGTCGTTGATACGGAAGACCATGCGCACCGTTGGCTCTTCCACCTTGATGGGCGGCAGAGCCACGGGGTTATCGGCGTCGGCCAGCGTGTCGCCAATGCCCAGACCGGGGATGCCGGCCACGGCGACAATCGTGCCAGCGCTGACCTCGCTCTGTTCCTGCCGCTGCAAATCGCGGAAGGTGTAGAGCTTGGTGACCTTGCCCGTGGCCATGTTGCCGTGGTGGTCGATGTGGGCCACCGTCTGCCCGGCCCGCAGCCGCCCGGCCGTCAGACGGCCGACGGCGATCTTGCCCACGTAGCTGCTGTACTCCAGTGCCGTCACCAGTAGTTGCGTCGGCCCGTCGGGGTCAACCGTCGGCGGCGGGATGTGCTCGAGGATGGTGTCGAACAACACAGTCAGGTCGGAGTCAAGCTCGGCCGGCGAGAGGCCGGCGCGGCCGTCAGTCGCCTTGGCATAGATGACCGGAAAGTGGGCCTGCTCCTCCGTCGCGCCCAGGTCGATGAACAGGTCGAAGGTGGCGTTGACGGCGTAGTCGGGCCGGGCCGCCGGGCGGTCGATCTTATTGACCACCAGGATGACCTTCAGCCCCTTGGCCAGCGCCTGCCGCAGCACAAAGCGCGTCTGCGCCATCGGCCCCTCGACGGCATCGACCAGCAGCAGCGCGCCATCGACCATATTCATGATGCGCTCCACCTCGCCGCCAAAGTCGGCGTGGCCGGGCGTATCGACGATGTTGATCGTCACGCCCTTATAGTCGATGCCGGTGTTCTTGGCCAGGATGGTGATGCCGCGCTCGCGCTCCAGGTCGTTGCTGTCTAGCACGCGCTCGGCCACCTGCTGGTTCTGCCGAAAAGCGTGGGTTTGTTTGAGCATGCCATCGACCAGCGTCGTCTTGCCGTGGTCGACGTGGGCGATTATAGCGATATTGCGAATGTCGTCTCTCTGGATCATGGTCCTATCCGTGGCTTAAGAACCTCACGCCAAGAACCTCACGTCAAGCTCGCTAAGAGCGCAAAGCTCTTTTCTATCTTGGCGTCCTTGGCGTCCTTGGCGATCTTTGCGTGAGGTCTTACTGCGCCAAAAAAGCCCGGCGGGTGGGCCGGGC
>DAOSMQ010000452.1:0-1418 GCA_035372725.1 Promineifilum sp. (SeqCode) | reverse complement strand
GCGATCTTTGCGTGAGGTCTTACTGCGCCAAAAAAGCCCGGCGGGTGGGCCGGGCGGGTGTGTCTTGTTCAGGTCGGTAGCCGACTAAAGATTATAGCGGGAGAGAGAGGGATGGGCAAGCGGACAACAAGAGCGCGCCAGGGCGCGAAGGGACAAAGGCGCAAAGAAAAAAGAGCCGTCCATTGAGCTTGCAAGGATAGAACGAAGGTTCTATACTGCCGGGCACATTTTACCAGCCTGCTGGCGCCCGGGCGGGCGACAACGACACAGAATGCCCGCTCGCGCCATTTCAGAAGGAGGTCTGACCGCCATGCTGACAATTGACCTCGACGTGGCCCGCCGCTTCATCCTCGGCAAGGGTGGCCTGTGGCCCGGCCGGCGCTGGCGCGGCGTGGAAGGCGTCGCCGCGGCTATGCGGGCCATGGACTACCTGCAACTCGACCCCCTGCAAATCGTCGCCCGCAGCCAGGACATCCAACTCCACAGCCGCGTGCTGGACACCACCCCCGGCGCGTGGGAGGAAGTGACCTATGGCCAGCGCCGTTTCTTCGATTGGGGCGGCTGGCTGGCCGTCCGGCCGATGGACGAACTGCCCCACTGGCGCGTGGCCATGCGCCGCGAGCGCGACGGCGACCCGCCCAACGTCGATACGCGCATTCGGGCGATGGGCCGCGAACACGCCGACGCCGTGGTGGAGATGCGCGCCATCCTACGCCAGCGCGGCACGGTCAGCAATCGCGACTTCGCTGCCGCCTCGCGCACGCGCACCCAGAGCTACCGCGGCCGCAAGGACAGCTCCCTGGCCCTCTACTATCTCTGGCGCACCGGCGAAGTGATGACCCACCACCGCGAGAACTTCGAGCGCGTCTATGCCCTGACCGAGACCGTCGCCCCGCCCGACCTCATCCGCGAGAGCGACGACGCCGACGCCGACCGCTTCCTGGTGCTCAAGGACATCAGCTTCGCCGGCCTGTCGCGCCTGAACCGCACGGCCGATTCCTGGCAGCGCGTCGTGCCCTTCAGCCGCACGGACCGCATCATCGCCGCGCTGCTGGACCGTGGCGAAATCGTCGAGGTGCGCGTCGAGGGCTGGAAGGGGACGAGCTTCGCCCGTGGCGAGGACGCCGAAACCCTGCTCGACCTGGCCGCCGGCCGCGTGCCGCCGGCGTGGACACCGCTGGAGACGGACACGACGGCCGAGGTGGTCTTCCTGGCCCCGCTCGACCCTGTTAGCGCTCGCGGCCGGGCCAAGCAGCTATTCGGCTTTGAGTACATCTGGGAGGTCTACAAACCGGCCGACAAGCGCAAGCACGGCTACTACACCCTGCCCGTCCTGTGGGGCGAACGTCTTGTGGCTCGCTTCGATAGTAAGCTCGACCGGACGACCAACACCTTTGTCGTCCTCGGCTTCTGGCTGG
>DAOSMQ010000451.1:0-2670 GCA_035372725.1 Promineifilum sp. (SeqCode) | reverse complement strand
GGCAGGCTGTCGAGGCGGGCCTGCAAAACGCCGGTCAGTGTGCCGGGTATGTGAATGGCGTCCAACCGTTCCGGGTGGATGAGCCAGTGCTCATCCTCATCCGGCGCAGGCGGTTCGCTGGCTTGTCCGGTGGCCTCGGCCAGGTCGCGCCGCTCGATGACGCCCTGCTCGATGAGCATCTTGATCAACTCTTCGACGTAAAAGGGATTGCCCTCGGCGCGAGCCACCACCAGGTCGCGCAGGCGGTCGGGGATGGCGTCGGCCTTCTGGAGGATTTCGGTCACCAGTTGGCGGCTGCTGTCGTCGCCCAGCAAGGCCAGGTCGATGCGCTCATGCTGTGGCTGGTTGGCCATCCAGCCGGGGCGGCGTTCGTAGAGCGCCGGCCGGGCCGCGCCGAGGATGACCAGCGGATGGTCGCGCAAGGCGGCGGCCAGCGCTTCGATGGTATCGAGTGAGCTATCGTCGGCCCAGTGGAGGTCTTCTAGCAGCAGGAGCAGCGGCCGGCGGCCCGTGGCGGCGCGGAAGTAGGCCGTCATCTGCGCCAGGGCCAGGTCGCGCAGTTGACGCGCGTCGCCTTGCAAGGCGCGCACGTGGGGACTGGCGCTGAAGTCGTAGCCAAGCAGGTGACCGACCAAATGGGCCGACAGCTCGGCCGTGTCGTCGCCCAGCAGGGCGCGGAAGCCCGCCACCAGCTTGTCGCGCACAGCCGCCGGCTCGTCGTCGTCGAAGATGCCGCAACGAAAGACGAAGACATCGCGCAGCAGACCAAAGGGCAGTTGTTGCGTCTCCTGGCGAGCACGTCCGCGGTAAAGCTGGACGTTGACCGGCTGCAAGTCGCCCCAGTTCTCGAACTCGTACAGCAGGCGCGACTTGCCCAGCCCGGCCTCGCCGACGACGGTGATGACACGCCCGCGCCCGTCCTCGACAAGGGCGGTGTAGATCGCTTGCAGGCGGCTCATCTCGGCGTCGCGGCCGATCATGCGCGTCTCGATGCCCTCCACCCCGCGCCGCCGCGTGCGGAAGGAGCGCGCCTTTGGCCGCAGGATGCGATAGGTCGGCACAGGCTGGGCGAAGCCGCGCACCTGCACCGGCGGCAACGCCTGCATATCAAAGACGCCGCGCACATGCTGGTAGGTGTGATGGGAGATGAGCACCGTGCCCGGCTCGGCCAGCCCCTCCAGCCGCGCGGCCAGGTTGACCGGCAGGCCGGTGACGGAGTCCTCGCCCTCGGCCCCTTCGCCAATGAGCACCAGACCGGTGTCGATGCCGATGCGGGCCATGAAACCGGGCCGTCCGCGCTCGGCTTCCAGTTCGGCGGCAATGGCCTGCGTCTCGCTCAGAATGTCCAGCGCGGCGCGGATGGCATGGTCAGGGTCCTTCTCGTGGGCCGTCGGCAGCCCAAAGACGGCCTTGAAGCCATCGCCCTGGAAGCGGACGATCCGGCCGCCGCGTCGTCGTACCGGCGCGGCCAGCCGCGCCAGCGCCCGGTCGATCGTTTCGACGATCTCCTCCGGGTCCAGGCCCTGGATCAGTTCGGTGTGGCCGGCCAGGTCGAGAAACAGCAGCGTTGCCTGGGCGCGGCGCGGCGGCGGCGCGTCCAGTTCGGCCAGTTGACGGCGCAGGGCGGCAAGGGTAGCATCCAGGATAGCGTCGTCGATCTGGCCGCGCAGGCTCTCCTGCACGGCAATGGCTTGCTTGAGTTGCTCGCGGTCGGCCATAGGGATACTCCAGTACTCCGCCCGCCGGAACGCAGGCAGGCCGAATAATAGCATAGTTATGGAGCGTGGGCAGGCCGCGGCCAGGGCTTTTCCAAAGCCGTCTAGCGACCATTGACCTGACCGGTGGGCGGCCAGTCGTTCTCTGGGGGCAGTTCCCTTCGTGGCCGCCCACCGGTCAGGTCGGTGCGCCTGGGGAGCTCTGAGGCCGCGGCGCGATCACAGGAGCAGAACAGCAACAATGGATGCCGAAGCACTCTTTGCTGCCCCCCACCGCCGCCAGAACCTGCTGACGGGTGAATGGGTGCTCGTCTCGCCGCAGCGCACGGCCCGGCCGTGGCGCGGGCAGATGGAGGCGCCCCCGGCCGGGGCGCGCCTGGCCCACGACCCCGATTGCTATCTGTGCCCCGGCAACGCCCGCGCCGGTGGCAACGTCAACCCCGATTACGCGGCCACGTTCGTCTTCGACAACGATTTCGCCGCGCTGCGGCCAGACACCGCGCCGGGAGAGCTGCGCCGCGGCCTGACCGACGCCGGCCCGCCCCTGCTGCGCGCCGAGGCCGAGCGGGGCATCTGCCGCGTGGTCTGCTTCTCGCCCCGCCACGATTTGACGCTGGCCGATATGCCCCTGGCCGGCCTGCGCCGCGTTGTCGATACCTGGGCCGAGCAGACGGCCGAGTTGGGGGCGCGTCCCTGGGTGCGCCACGTGCAGGTCTTCGAGAACCGCGGCGCGCTCATGGGGGCCAGCAACGCCCACCCCCACGGCCAGATATGGGCCGACGAACGGCTGCCCAACGAGCCGGCCCAGGAGCTTGTCGAGCAACGCGCCTTTGCCGCGGCGTCGGGCGGCTGCCTGCTGTGCGACTATCTGGCGTTGGAGTTGCGCCTGGGCGAGCGAGTGGTCTGCGCCAACGATCACTGGGTAGCGCTGGTCCCCTTCTGGGCGGTGTGGCCC
>DAOSMQ010000450.1:0-2674 GCA_035372725.1 Promineifilum sp. (SeqCode) | reverse complement strand
ATCTTTCTTGTTGCGGGGATCAGTCTGGCTGCAGTGATGCTGGGCGTGGCCGCGGACTTCGGGCCGGCGCTATCCGTCGCCGACCGCCTGGGTGGCTTCGCCGGCCAGTTCACGCTGGGTGACATGCGCGGCGTGGACATCACCACCGCGAACTTCGCTGTGTTGGAACGGCTGGCCCACTGGCAGGCGGCCGTCGACATGGCCCGCGACAACCTGTGGATGGGCGTGGGCTTCGGCAACTACGAGGCCGCCTACCCCGCCTACGCGCTCATCAACTGGCCCGACGCCCTGGGCCACGCCCACAATTACTACCTTACCCTGCTGGCCGAGGTGGGTCTGCCGGGTCTGCTGGCCTACGTTGTGTTCTGGCTGGCCGTCGCCTGGCAGACAGCGCGGACGGCGCGGCAGTTGGCGTGGCCCAAGCGCGGGGTGGTCATAGGGTTGTTGGCGGCCTGGGCGGCATTGGCAGTCCACCATCTCGTGGATAAACTATATGTGAATAACATTTACGTTCATTTGGGCGCGATGCTGGCCGTGTTACAACTGCTGGCTGCGCCTACTTGGAAGGGCGCAACGGCCAATCGTACCGGTAATCCACCTGTTGCGTCCTCAGCCGGCTTACCCCCGGATGAGATTGCCTAGAGATGTCAAGGATGATCACGACGCTGGAACATGTATCGACCCGCTTGGGCGTTAAGCCCAGAGAAGCCAAGCGCTTTGTCAAATTCCTCATTGTGGGAGCCATCGGCTTCATTGTCGACTTCGGCTTCTTCAATCTGTTGCTTGGCCCAATCAACCACTGGGTGTTGCCCGGCCAGTGGATCTATAACCTCTTGACGCGCATGGGCTTTGGCGCTGGCTTTATCGCCCACCTCGGCCCGTCCATTGCCTCGACCATCTCCTTCGTGGCCGCGGTGTGCAGCAACTACTACTGGAACCGCCACTGGACTTACCCCGACTCGCGCTCCCGTTCGCCGCGGCGGCAATTTACGATGTTTTTTCTGGTCAGCGTCGTCGGCGTGCTCATCCGTATCCCCATTGTCTTTGTCATGACGCCGCTGTTCCGGTCGATGGTGAGCGGTATCGGCCCGCTGCAAGCCTATACGACCCGCCTGGCCGATAACCTGTCGCTGATGGTTGCCGTCGTCGTTGTTCTTTTCTGGAACTTCTTTGCCAACCGGCACTGGACCTACAACGACGTCAAGTGACGACGGGGGGCGGGGGCACGTCATCGGCATTGACGCCACCGCGGCGCTGACCCAGGGCGGCGGCATCGGCCGCTACACACGCGAACTCATCCACGCCCTGGTAGCCGAAGCGCCAGACAATCACTACACGCTTTTTTCGGCCCGACCCCCGGCGACGCTGCTCGTGCCCGATTCGCTGCCTGTCGCTGCTCACGTTGTCCACCGACCCGCGCCCCTCGACGAGCGCTGGCTCTACCGGCTGTGGTATCGCGCCCGCATCCCCTTGCCAGTGCAGACCTTTACCGGCCCGCTCGATCTGTTCCACTCGCCCGACTTCGTCCTGCCACCCGTTGGCGGCGGCATCCCCACGTTGCTGACCGTCCATGACCTGTCGTTCGTCCACTATCCCGACACCTTCCCGGCCCAACTGGTGGCCTATCTCAGCCGCGTCGTGCCTCGTTCGGTGGCCCGCGCCGACCACATCCTGGCCGATTCCGAAGCCACGCAGCGCGACCTGGCCGCCCTGTGGAACGTGCCCGCCAATAAGGTGACGGTGCTCTACAGCGGCGTGAACGCGCGCTTCCGCCCGGTGACCGATCCGGCGCGCCTGGCCGCGGTACGGGCGCGCTATGGGTTGGGAGAGCGGCCGATTGTGTTGGCCGTGGGCACGGTGCAGCCGCGCAAGAACTATGCCCTGCTCGTGCGCGCCTTCCGGGCTGTGGCCGCGGCCCAGCCCCACCAACTGGTCATCGTTGGCGGGCGGGGCTGGCTGACAGAGGGACTGGAAGCGGAGATCGCCCGCCAGGGGCTGGGCCAGCGCGTCGTCATGCCCGGCTTCGTCGATGACGCCGACCTGCCGGCGCTGTATTCGGCCGCGGATGTGTTCGTCTTTCCCAGCCTCTATGAGGGCTTTGGCTTGCCCTTGTTGGAGGCGATGGCCTGTGGCGTGCCCGTCATCAGCTCCGACGCCTCCAGCCTTCCGGAGGTCGCCGCGACGGGCGGCGAGCCGGCGGCGCTGCTCCTGTCGCCACAGGACGAGGCCGGCTGGTCAGCGGCCATGCTGCGCCTGCTGGCCGAGCCGGCCGCCCGGCAGCGCCTGATCGCCGCCGGGGCGGCCCAGGCAGCGCGCTTCACCTGGCCGGCCGCGGCGCGGCAACTGGCCGGCCTGTATGACCGGCTGCTGGCCCGCGGCGAGCGTTGATGCCTGGTTACGGGCGGTGCCTGTCATTTCAGGAGATTTGGGTCGTTCGCCTGTCCGGTCTTTAGCCAGCTGACGACGGCTGAAAGCCCTGTGAAAAGCCCCAGATCACTTGCGCGGCCAGGACTGGCTACCTATAATGTCCTTATCGGCCTGAAGAACCCCGGGCCGACCATGTAACGAACGAGTAGTACCTACAATTGAGATCGAGCGCCTGTGCCGCAATGGGCCGCGCCCTGTGGCTGCCAGGACGGTAGACTGTCTTGGTGGGCGGCCTGGCTGGCGACGG
>DAOSMQ010000449.1:0-2677 GCA_035372725.1 Promineifilum sp. (SeqCode) | reverse complement strand
TGTTGTTCCTGGCGTCGGGCTGGGGCGGACGGGCGCGGCTGCGGGCGCGGTTCTAGGGGCGCGGCCGCCTACCTTCGGTGACGGATGGGCCGGCCAGCGGGGCGCGCCGCGCTGAACCCCTAGGGAATGGACAGCCGCCAGATCACCCCGCCGCGCGCGGCCGTGCCGATGTACTGTGTGCCATAGCGGTCTTCGCCGATGGTGTTGATTAGCTCATTGCCGACGACGCCCAGCAGCGTGCGCGGCCACGAGCCGTCGGCGTCGTAGCCCAGGGCAAAGACCTCGCGGCTGCACAGATCGGCGAAGATGTAGCGGCCATCGGTCGGGTTGCCGGCCGGGCGGTAGACCTTGCCGCCGATGATCACGCAACGGTTGTTGTCCGTGTCGCGATGGGAGTAGGCGTGAACCGGCCGCTCAAACCGCTCCGGGTTCTGGCAGGCCGCCGCGCCGGAAAAACTAGGCTTCACCAGCGGCCCCTCCAGACACGGCCAGCCGAAGTTGGCCCCCGGCGCGCTCAGCGGGGCGCGGTTGACCTCCTCCCAATCGGCGTCGCCCACCTCGCCGATGAGCAGCTGATCGCCCAGCGGATCCACGTCGATCCGCCACGGGTTGCGCAGCCCGCTGGCCCAGACCTCGGTCGTCACCGGATAAAGCTGATAGGGCGGCGCGTCGCGCGGCGCTTCGTCAACCGCCAGCCGCAGGATTTTGCCCTTGGGCGAGCCGGGGTCCTGGGCAATGAGGTTCTTGAAGTCGTCGCCCACGCCCACGAAGAGGCGGTCGGTGCGCGGGTCGATCTCCATCGCGCCGCCCTTGTGGATGTCGTCGGTCTGGGGCACGACCAGCAAGGGGACTTCGCTGGCCGGGTTGGCCACGTTCGGGTCGGCCGAGACGCGGAAGCGGGCCACGATCAAGTCGACATCAACCGCCGCCGCGCCGCCGGCCGCCCGCTCGTCCGTGCCGCTGGTAAAGCTGACATAGAAGAAGCCATAGCCGGGCGAAGCCGGGTCGGCGTAGCCGGGGTGAAAGGCGATATCGTAGAAGCCGTACTCGCCGCGGCTGGCGATGACCCGATGGCGGATGTCGAGGAAGACGGTCACGCGGCCGTCGGGGTGGAGAATCTTCACCCGGCCCTCGCGCTCACCGATGAACAGGCGGTCGTCACCGGCGTGGGTGATGGCCGTGACCTCGTTATACGTTCCCGGTATGGCCGTTGCGCCGAAGGCAACCTTACCCGCGGCCAATGGCACAAAGACGCGCCCAGACGCGGCCGGGCGGGCGGTGGCGGGCCGGAGGGTCAGGCTGGCCAGCAGGAGTAGCAGACCGGCCATGCAAGCCGTAGTGAATTTCGTGTAGCCCCTCATCTTAACCTTCGTCCCCGGCGCGGCCACGGCGGCTAGGGGATGAACAGCTTCCAGATCGGCCCGCCGCGCGCGGCCGTGCCGACGTACTGTGTGCCGTGGCGGTCTTCGCCGATGGTATTGATCAGATCGCCGGGGACGACGCCCAGCAGCGTTCGTTGCCAGGCTCCGGCGGCGTTGCGCGACAGACTGTAGATCTCACGGCTGCACATGTCGCCGAAAATGTAGCGACCGTCAGTGGGGTTGTAGACCGGCCGGTTGACATGGCCACCGATGACGGCGCAACGGCCGCTGCCGTCGTTATGGGGGTACTCGTAAATAGCCCGCTTGAACAGCCAGGGCGTCTGGCATTGCGGTACCTCGTTCGTCTCCGGAAAGACGAAGCCGCCTTCCATGCATGGCCAGCCGAAGTTGTAGCCGCGGGCGGTCATGGGGGCCAGGTTGACTTCCTCCCACAGATAATCGCCCACTTCGCCGATGAAGATCGAATTGGTCGCCGGGTCGAGGTCGAAGCGCCACGGGTTGCGCAGGCCGAAGACCCAGATTTCTTCGCTGATGGTGGCCAGGCTGCGCGGGGTGGCGTCGCGCGGCACATTGTCCACAGGCAGACGGGAGATCTTGCCCTTGGGCGACCGGTCGCTCTGGGCAATGAGCAGCAGCCGGTCGTCGCCCATGCCGACGTAGAGCATGTCGTCGCGCGGGTCGAACTCCATGCCGCCGCCCTTGTGGACGTTGAACGATTGCTTCTCGTGCTGCAAGAGCACTTCGCTGTTGGGGTCGGCCACGTCCGGGTCGGCCGAGACGCGGAAGCGCGAGACGTTGAAATGCACGTCGATGATCACACCGTCGTCTTTGCCCGTTGTGTAGCTGACGTAGAAGAAGCCGTAGCCGGGCGAGGTGGGGTCCTTGTAGCCGGGGTGGAAGGCGATGTCGAAGAAGCCATACTCGGAGCCGTCATTGCTGATGACCCGCTGGCGGATGTCGAGAAAGGTAGTGATGCGGCCGTCGGGGTGCAGGATCTTGACGATGCCGGCGCGCTCGGCAATGAACAGCCGGTCGTCGCCGGCGTCGGTGATCTCCGTTACCTGGCTGAAGCCGCTGCCGAGCGGCGAGGCGCGGAAAGTGGCCCGGTCGAGGGCCAGGGGAAGGAAAACGCGGCTGGCGGCCGCACTGGCGGCCGCGGCACTGCCGGCGTCAGCGGGGCGGCCGAGCAGCAGGGGCAAGAGGAGTAGAGGGACAAGGAGCAGCGCTATCAGGCGCATGGACGTGGACATGGCCGGGGCAGTAGATGAGTTGTGCATGGTTCCCTCGCGTTGAGG
>DAOSMQ010000448.1:0-2678 GCA_035372725.1 Promineifilum sp. (SeqCode) | reverse complement strand
GTCAGGGCGCGGGCGCGGGTGATGCTGAGCAGGTCGGCCGTCGCCGCGCGGAGCGGCCCGGCCAACTCGGCCGGCGTGTCGGGCAGGTGCAGCGCCGCCAGCGGCGCGCCCAGTGACAGGTTGCGCGCGTTCTTGAAGCGGCGCACGGCCGTGGCGATGTCGAGCAGCGTCTCGCCCGCGGCCAGGGCGGCTTCGTCGTCGAAGTGTGCGTCGGCCGCCGGCCACGCGGCCCGATGGACGGAGGCCGCGCCGTCGCTCGCCGCGAACAGGCCGCCGTAGATGGCCTCGGTGATGTAGGGTAGCAGCGGAGCCAGCAGCTTTACGGTTGTCAGCAGGGCCTGGTAGAGCGTGTAGCGCGCCGCTTCGTAGCCCGCGCCGCCGTCGTAGAGCCGCTGCTTGGCCATCTCGATATAGTTGTCGGCCAGATCGCGCCAGAAAAACGTCTCCACCTCGCCGCGGGCGGTAGCATAGTCGTAGGCGTCGAAGGCGGCCGTGGCGGCGGCGATCAGACGGGCCTGGCGGGCCAGCAGCCAGCGGTCGGCCGTGGTCAGGCCCGCTGGCGGCGCGGCCGGCGGGGTGTAGCCGTCGAGGAAGCGCTCAGCGAAGCGGGCCACGTTCCAGAGCTTGGTGGCCCACTTGCCGCCGGTGGCGATGCGCTCCTCGCTGATGATGGTGTCCTTGCCCAGCCCCGTGCCCGCGGCCCAGTAGCGCACGGCGTCGGCCGAGTACTTGTCCAGCGCCGCTAGCGCCCCTAGCGGCTTGCCGCCGGCCGAGGATTTGGCCAACGTCTCTGACTCTCCTGCCGGCTGGTCGTCGTGTCTCTTGCTCAACTTCTTTGCGCCATCGGGCGACAGGCCCCAGCCGGAGATGGCCACGTCCGTCCACGGCAACGCGCCCTCGTGGTAGTGGGCACGCACGATGGTGTAGAAGGCCCAGGTGCGGATGATCTCGTGCGCCTGCGGCCGCAAGGCCATCGGGAAGACGCGCTGGAAGAGGGCCGGGTCGGTCAGGCGGCGACCGGCGATCTGCGGCGTCAGCGATGAGGTCGCCCAAGTGTCCATCACGTCCGTCTCCGCCCGGAAGGCCGTGCTGCCGCAGGCACAGGGCTGCGACGGCGGGCGCTCAGTTGGGTCGACGGGCAACTCGTCCTCATTGGGCAGGATGATGGCTCCGCACGCCTCGCAGGTCCACAGCGGGAAGGGCACGCCAAAGGCCCGCTGCCGCGAGATGCACCAGTCCCAGCTGAGATTGTCCACCCATTGCGCATAGCGTAGGCCCATGTGCTCCGGGTGCCAGGCGATGCGCTCGCCGGCCTCGCGGAAGGCGGCGCGCTGATCGAGGATGCGGATGAACCATTGCCGGCTGGTGAGGTACTCCACCGGCGTGTCGCAGCGCTCGTGGACGCGCACGGTCTGGGCGATGGGCCGGCTGTCCAGCAGCAGTCCGCGCTCGTCCAGCGCCGCGGCCAGTTGGCGGCGGGCCGCGTCGGTCGTCAGCCCGGCGAAGGGGTCGGCCGCGGCGGTCATGCGCCCGTCCGGGCCGATGGCGGCGATAAGTGGCAGGTCGTGGCGGCGCTGCCAGGCCACGTCGGCCGTGTCGCCGAAGGTGCAGCACATCACCGCGCCCGTGCCCAGCGCCGGGTCCGCGGCCGGGTCGGCCAGGATGGGCACGGCCCGGTCGAAGAGCGGCGTCGTGGCCATCTGGCCGATGAGCGGCCGGAAGCGGGCGTCGTCGGGGTGGACGAAGACGGCCACGCAGGCGGGCAGCAGTTCCGGCCGGGTCGTAGCGATGGGCAGCGTCGCCCCGCCGGCCAGACCAAAGGCCAGCGTGTGGAAGATTGTCTCGCGCTCCAGGTCGTTCAGCTCCGCCTGGGCAATGGCCGTGCGGCACTCCGGGCACCACAGCGTCGGCGCTTCGCGCTGGTAGGCCAGGTCGCGCCGCAGCAGGTCGAGGAAGCCCCATTGGGCGACGCGGCGCGCGTCGTCGTCGATGGTGCGGTAGGTGTAGCGCCAATCGACCGACAGACCCAGCCGCCGCCAGAGGGCCTCGTACTCCGCCTCCACCTCGGCCGACACCGCCAGACATTCGCGGATGAATGCGGCGCGGCCGATCTCGCTGGCCCGGACGCCGCGCGTGCGCTCCACCAGCCGCTCGGTCGGCAGGCCGTTGTCGTCGAAGCCCATCGGGTAGAAGACGTTGTCGCCGCGCATGCGCCGGTAGCGGGCGAAGAAGTCGGCGTGGGCGTAGGAGTAGACGTGGCCGAGGTGCAGCCGGCCCGACACCGACGCGGGCGGCGTATCGATGGCGTAGATCGGCGCGTCGCCGTCCGGCCGGAAGTGGTAGACGCCGCTGTCCTGCCACTGCTGTTCGATGGCGCGCTCGGCGGGGAGCGCTTCGTATTGCCGTGTCAGACTCATCTGGTGATACCTCCATAGAAACACAATCAGCCCTCTGTCCATCATGAGGACGAAAGGGCTGTGCTTCCGCGGTACCACCTCAGTTCGCCGGCCGTCCGGCGCGCTCATGCCCCGACCACCATCGGGGCGGCGCGCTAACGGGCGCACCCGTGCCGGTCTACTGCGGGCCAGGCCCGGTTCTTCGGCAACCAACCCGGACGACCTTCGACGCGCTTCCACCGCGGGGGCTTTCAACCCGTGGCCCCGTCTTCTCTTTCGGCG
>DAOSMQ010000447.1:0-2679 GCA_035372725.1 Promineifilum sp. (SeqCode) | reverse complement strand
GGCGAGTACGAGGCCGCCGCGACAGCCCTGGCCCACGCCCGAGAATTAAATGACCCCGTGTCCATTCCGACGGCCGAACTGGACTTCCTGGAAGCGCAGATCCTCGACGGACTGGGCCGGCCCGACGAAGCCCGCGCCCTGGCCGAACGCGCCCTGGAGACAGCTGGCGAGGAGACGGCCGCCCAGATCGAGGCCTTCCTGGCCACCCTCGACCAATAAGCCGCCCGGGTCAGCAACATGCTCGCCTTCCTCGCTGCCTTCTTCATCGCCCTGGCCATCACCCTCGCCGGTCTGCCGTGGGTGCGGCGGGCGGCGCTGGCGCTTAGCCTGGTCGATGCGCCGTCGGAGCGCAAGACCCAGCGCACGCCCATGCCTCTGCTCGGCGGCGTGGGCATCTTCGTGGGCGCGATTCTGGCTGTGCTGGTCATTTATCGTGGCGAACCAGAGCCGACGGTGCTGGGCGTGCTCCTGGCGACGACGGTCGTGGCCCTGACCGGGCTGATCGACGACTACCGGCCGCTGCCCGCCTGGGCCAAGCTCGCCGGTCAACTGGCCGGCTGCCTGATCCTGGCCGCCTTTGGCATTCGCGTCCGGCTGCCGCTGCCAGCGGCGCTCAACTACGCCATTACCCTGCTGTGGCTGTTGGGCATCACCAACGCCATCAACTTCCTCGACAACATGGACGGCCTGAGCGCGGGCCTTGCTGCCGTCATCTCTTCATTTATCCTTTTGCTGGCGCTGACCAATGGCCAGTTTCTCGTGGCGGCGCTGTCGGCCGCTCTGCTGGGGGCCTGCGTCGGCTTCCTGCGCTACAACTTCCCGCCGGCGCGCATTTTCATGGGCGACGTCGGCTCGCTGTTTCTGGGCTTCCTGCTGGCGGCCATGGGCATCCAGTTGCGCTTTCCCGACAATTCCAACTTCGTCACCTGGATGGTGCCCGTCTTCCTCTTTGGGCTGCCTATCTTCGACATGACCCTGGTCGTCGTCTCGCGGCTGCGGCGGGGACTCAGCCCCAACACGGCCGGGCGCGACCACACCAGCCATCGCCTGGTGCGGCTGGGCTTCGCGCCGCGCGAGGCAGTGCTGATTCTCTACCTATTTTGCGGCGTTTTGGGTATGATGGCGCTGTACATCACCCAGGCCAGCGTCGTTGAGGGCTACCTGGTGGGGGGAATCGCTGCCGCGCTCGCCCTGGCTGCCCTGGTCTGGCTGGAGCGCCAATGGAAGGAGAGTGAGGCAACATGAGCACCAATTATCGACCCGCGGCCCCACAGCCGCGCCTGTCCCGTGGCCGCGCGATCCTGGCTGGCCTGCTATTGTTGGCCATCCTCATGCTGGCCGCCGGCGTCGGCCGCGCCGCCGCCCGCCAGGCTTCGCCCGCCAGCGACAGCGCCGGCAATGCCGCCGGGACCAGCGTCAACAACCTGCCGTTGCCGACGACGCGCAACGACTTCTTCTTGCCCGGCACGCAGCCCAGCAACCCCGATGACAAGAAGTTCGCGGAGATAGCTGACCCGAGGAGCTGCAATAGCTGCCACACCGCCCCCATCTACCAGACGTGGCGCGGCAGCATGATGGGCCAGGCCGGGCGCGACCCGCTGTTCTGGTCTGCTTTCGCCGTGGCCAACGACGACGCCACCGACGCGGGCGAGTTCTGCCTGCGCTGCCATGCGCCCACCGGCTGGTTCGCCGACCGCAGCCACCCGGCCGACGGCAGCGCCCTGACCGATCAGGATAAGGACGCCGGCCTGGCCTGCGAGGTTTGCCACCGCATGGTTGATCCCGTGCCCGGCGCGCAAGATGAGGCGACAACACTCGATATTGCCATCCGCGCCGCGCTGACCAACCCGCCGCCGACCAACCACGTCGCCAGCGCGATGATCATCCTCGACCCCTCCGTCGACGCCCAGGGGCAGCCGCTAAACCGGCGGCGCGGACCGTTCGCGCGGCCATCTAACCCCCACCCCGCGCTGCAAGCGCGCTTCCAGGGCCAGGGGCAGGACGCCGTGACTGAATCGCGCCTATGCGGCAGTTGTCATAACGTAGACAACCCGGCGTTGAGCTGGAACCCCGACCCGCCCGGCAACGCCCCGGCGCAGTACTGGCCATCCGACTTCGACGCCGCCGCGCCGTCGTTCGAGAAGGGGCAGCTCTTCCCGCTGGAGCGCACCTACGAAGAATGGCTCAACAGCAGCTACGCCAGGGGCGGCGTCTTCGCGCCGCAGTTCGCCGGGGCCATGCTCAGCCCGGTCGTGGAGACGTGCCAGGATTGCCACATGGAGCGTCAGACTGGCTACGCCGCCAACCGGTATGGCCCCACCTACCGCGACTGCAACACGACCGGCTGCCTGCCCGCCCACGTCTTCGTCGGCGGCAACGCCTGGATCCCGCGCATCCTGCAGGACAGCCGTTGGGAACTACACAACCCGGACGACGCGACGGCCCTGCAACTGACCGGCGCGGCGGCCGAGAGCATGTTGCGCCGGGCGGCCACGCTGACCATGAGCCTGGAACCAAGCGGCGCGGGGCAGGTCGCCACCGTGCGCGTCACCAACGAGACGGGCCACAAGCTGCCCACCGGCTACCCCGAAGGGCGGCGCATGTGGCTGAATCTGCACGCCTACAACGCCGCCGGGCAACTCATCTACGAGTCCGGGGCCTACAACACGACCACCGGTA
>DAOSMQ010000446.1:0-2689 GCA_035372725.1 Promineifilum sp. (SeqCode) | reverse complement strand
GCCCATCCCCGCCCACCAGACCATCTCCCAGCCTTACGTCGTCGCCTACATGATCGCCGCGCTGGCGCTGGAGCCGGGCGATCGCGTGCTGGAGATCGGCGCGGGCTCGGGCTATGCCGCGGCCATCCTCAGCCGCATTGTCAGCGCGGTCTACACCGTCGAGCGCCACCCCGAACTGGTCAGCTACGCCCGCGAGCGGCTGGCCGCGCTCGGCTATAGCAACGTCTATGTGACTCAGGGCGACGGCACGCGCGGCTGGCCGGAGCATGCGCCCTACAACGGCATCATCGTCGCCGCCGGTGGCCCGTCCGTGCCTGAATCGCTGCGGGCGCAGATGGCCGACGGCGGGCGGCTGGTCATACCCGTCGGCCGCAGCCGGCAACAGCAGTACCTCATCCGCGTGACGCGCCAGGCCGATGGCCGCGCGCGCGAGGAACGGCTCGCCCCGGTCGCTTTCGTGCCGCTGATCGGCGACGAGGGCTGGTAGGCGCTTAGAACGGCCAGACGCGCAAGATCAGAATGGCCGCCGCCGTCACGGCCAGGTTGTCCAGCCCCCAAATCGACACTGCTTCGATGACCGTGGTAATAGCCATGATCACCAGCGCGGGCAGCAGCGCCTGTGCCGGGCTGATGTCGGGCACGCCGGGCATGACCCACAGGGCCAGCCAGGTGAAGACAAAGCCGGCCACGAAGAAACCGGCCGACCCCTCCACGGAGCGCGTGCTGGTGTGAATACGATAGACGTGCCGCCCATAGGCCGCGCCAACGACCGGGGCCAGCCCATCACCCCAGGTCAGCGGCATCAGCGCGGCGACCATCAGCGGCGGCTGCTCCCAGAACACCAGGGCGACGACGGCCGCAGCCAACGGGAAGTAGACCGTGCCCAGGTTGCTGCGGCTGCTGCTCTGCATGGCGTTGAAGAAGCCATAGCGCCAATCGAGCAGGTTGAGAACCATGAACCCACCGCAAGCGGCAACAAATGGCCAGGGCGAGGTGAATAGAAAGGGCAGGAACCAGCTCATCATGCCCACACCGATATGGATGATCTTGCGCGTGAAGCCGGAGCCATACCCTCGCCAACGGCGCAGCCCCTCCGCGAGACCGATCATGCCGAAGACGTAGACGATGCAGAGGATGAAGCCGAGAGTGTTGGTCATGATGAGGGATGAGGGATGAGGAAGCAGTAGGTCAGTGTTCAGCAGATCAGTATCGGTGGGCAGTCGGCGGTTGTCTGTGGTCTGTCGTCTGTGGCCGGCGGTCGGCGGTCAGTACAACAACTCCCTACACAATCAGATGATCATACAACATATCCAGACTCAAGTCCGGCACGACAGTGTCGGGGGACTGGAGGGTTAGGGCGGCGGCGGCCGCGCCCAGGCGAATGGCTTCGATGGGCGACAAGTCGTTGAGCATGCCGAACAGGATGGCCGCAGTGACGGCGTCGCCCGTGCCGGTGCTATCGACCATGTGGGTGTGCGACGGCGGGATGTAGCCGATCTCGTCAGCTGTGGCGTAATCCAGCCCGAAATCCGCCAGCGTGACGACGACGTTGGCCACACCGGCACCGATGAGGCGGCGCGCCAGGGCCAGGCTGGCGTTGGGGTCGTGGCCGGCAAAGCCAACCTCGCACAGGGCGGCCTCCTCGATCTCGTTGGGCACAAGCAGATGCAGATAGGGCAGATAGGGGCGCAGCTTGTGGGCCAATCGGGCCGACGACGGATCGGCGCACAGGAGCGCGCCAGACGCGCGGGCCAGTCGCACGACCACGGCGATAGCCTCCTCGCTCAGGCTGCCGTCAAACATCACCATGGCCGCGCCGGCAAAGAGGTCGTGGCGCGCTTCCAGATAGGCCGCGTCGATGGTCTGCATGACACGCACGTCGTCGAGAGCCACGGCCAGCCGGCCGTCCTCCTCCAGCAAGGCGATATAGGAACCAGTGTGCGCGCCGGCGACCATTTCCACGTCGTCGAGGTTCACCCCGGCTTCGGCCGTCTGCATCATCAACTGCCGCCCGGTGGGGTCGTCGCCCACGGCGGAAACGAGGACGACATCGGCCCCCAGGCGGGCCAGGTTCTCAGCGACGTTGCGGGCCGTGCCGCCGCGCGTCGAGCGAATCTCAGCCGGGTTAGACATCCCTGGAGCCAACCCGGCCAGGGGCTTACCCTTGGTGTCCAGCAGCGTCGCGCCGATAACGAGCACTCGTTTAGCCATTGATTCCCCCCAGCGGCGGCCCCGCGGCCGGTTGACCGTCCAACGCATACCAGAAGCCCTCGACCACGGCCAGCACCAGCAGATCGCCACCGCTGACCGCCTGACGACTGTCGTCGACGACCAGCTGCGACGCGCCGTCGGGGCCGACGACGCGATAGCCCAAATAGCAATGCGGCAAGGTCGTGGAGTGGGAGATGGGCTGGGCGGTGATGCTGCCCAGGCCGGCGCGGCTGCTGCCGACGACGACGTAGTCGTGCGCCGACGCCGGCCGCTCATCGATCTCGCTATCGGCCAGCAGCCAGACGCCGGGCGCGATGGTGGGCAGAAAGTTGCCGCGACGACCGGCGATCATGTACCAGCCGAAGCGCTCATCGACGGAGATGTGGCCGGGCACAGGGCCGCCTGGCCCGTCGCCGCGCTGGCGATGCAGGTTGGACATGGGTGGCGGCGCCCACTCCGACGAGCGCGGTGGCTCCTG
>DAOSMQ010000445.1:0-2689 GCA_035372725.1 Promineifilum sp. (SeqCode) | reverse complement strand
GCCCGACGGGCCACCGCCTATACTGGCTTCACTCAATGCTCTCAACACCGCGCCAAATTCATTCCATTGGAGGACGCAGCGTATGACTGTATCAGATTCGCCTTTCGTCGGTTGGACGGCCATCGCCGGCGGTGTCGTCGGCGTCGTCGGCTTCATTGCCCTGGTGCTGCTGTTCGTCGTCGGCGAGCCGTTCGGCACGCTGAACGACGTTCTGTCCATTCCGGTGGCGCTACTGGCGGCGCCGCTCCTGTTCGCGCTGTACCAGCTTCACGCGGCCAGCTACCCCGCGGTCGCCGTTGTGGCGCTGCTGGCCGGGCTGGCCGGCTACGCAGCCGCGGCCATCGGATCGGGCTTGCTCGTCCTGGGGCGGATCGACTTCAACACTTCGCTATTGTTCGGCATTGGCGGGTTCGGGCTGATCGGCCTGTGGGCGCTGTTGACGTCGGGCATGGGCCTGCGCGGCGACACGCTACCCCGGGCGGCGGCCTGGGCCGGCCTGGCCCTGTCGGTGACGCCGACGCTGGCTCTGCTGACCGTGTTGCGCGCCGAAAGCGTGGCCAATGCCTTGAACGCGATGGGCGGTCAGACGGGCGGCACGCCGCCTGGCGCGCTGGCAATGGTCTTTGTTGTCCTGGGCGGCCTCAGTTACGCCGCCATGCCGCTCTGGATTATCTGGCTGGGGCGCTTGTTCCTGATGGGGCGGGTGGGATTGCCGGCGGCTGTGGCCCTCGGTCAGTAGTTGGCTCATAACGATTGGTTGGAGGTATTGTCATGAAAGTTGCGCGTATGCTCTACTGGGTCTTTGCCTGGCTGTTCGTTGTCGGGGTGGCTACGCAGGTCTTCTTTGCCGGCATGGCCGTCGTGGCCAATCGCTGGGGGTGGGACAACCACATCGGCCTGGGCCACACCCTGGCCGCGCCGCTCCTGGTCATGCTGGTGACGATGGTACTGGGCAAGCTGCCCGGCCGGATGAAGCGGCTGACGTGGCTGCTGTTCGGCGTCTACGTCTTGCAGGCTGACGTGCTCATCTTCCTGCGCGCCAGCGCGCCCGTCCTGTCGGCGCTGCACCCAGTCATGGCCCTGGTCGATTTCGCTCTGGGGCTGGCGTTGGCGCGGCAGGCGCGAGCGCTGGTTCGCGCGGACGAGGCGTCGGAGCTGGCTCGCCCGCACGCGGAAGGGGCAAGCGCTGATTAAGCGCGTGCCGGTCAGGGCTTATCAGGATTGTGATGGGCTAGAGGTCGAACATGAACGGCAAACGAACCAGCAGCGTCCCTTCCGCTTTTCTGGCCATTGATGACCGGCGCGTTGTCCGCGCGGCGTGCGGGGCAGACGGCAACTGGCAGGTTGATTGTGTCCTGGACGGGCCGGCGCCGGTGACGCTGGCGGCCGATCCGAGCAGCCCCGACCGGCTATACGCCGGCTGCCAGGGTCATGGCGTTTTCACATCGGCCGACCAGGGCCAGACATGGCATAGCCTGGGCCTGGCCGGACGGGTCGTGAAGGCGATCGCCGTCAGCCCCCACGACCCCCGGACGATCTATGCCGGAGTGAAGCCCGCCGCCCTGTACAAGTCCACGGACGGCGGCCAAAGCTGGCTTGAACTGGAAGGCTTCCGGCGCATTCCGTTTCGCTGGTGGTGGTTTTCGCCGGCCGAGTCGCCCTTCCGGGCCTACGTCAACGCCCTCGCCGTTTCGCCCACTGAGCCGGAGGTCGTCCTGGCCGGCATCGAGCTGGGCGCGGTTGTGCGTAGCGAGGATGGCGGACGCTCCTGGTCGCGGCATCGCCCCGGTGCTCTGCGCGACTGTCACTCCCTGGGATTCCATCAGCGCGATGGGCGGTGGGTCTATGAAGCCGGCGGGACGGGCGGCGGGGCGGCCGTTAGTCGCGATGGCGGGCGCGCCTGGAATCAGCCGAAAAGTGGTCTGGCCAAGAAATATGGCGTCACCTGTGCCGCCGACCCGGAGCGGCCGGAAGTCTGGTACGTCGCTTTGGCTCCCAGCCCGGCCAGGGCTTATGGCAAAGACGCGGCGGCGTATCTCTATCGGGCTTCGGCCGGAGCCGGCTGGGAGCCTATTGGTTGGGAACCGCACCCGCTGGGCCAGATGCCGCGGGCGCTGGTCACCCGCCCCGGCGCGCCGGGCCATCTCTTTGCCGGCACAACCTACGGCGACGTGTGGCACACGGCCGACTACGGCGATACCTGGCAGCGGTTGCCATTCAATCTGGGCGGCGGGTTGTCGCTACTGGTTCTGTAGAACGATGTTGGAGATTTGATATGAAAAGAGCACTCAAGTGGGCCGCGATCATGATCGTTGGGCTGGTCGGGATCGTTGTCTTGATCGCCCTGACCGGCTACATCGTTAGCGAGCGACGCATCGCCAAGACCTACGCCATCGCCGATGAGGTGTTGACGCTGCCGGCCGACGCCGCCAGCCTGACGGAAGGACAGCGGCTGGTGACCATCCGCGGCTGTGGCGACTGTCACACGCCCGATTTAGGCGGCCAGGTGTTGCTCGATGACCCCATGCTCGGCACTATCCCCACGGCCAACCTGACCCGTGGCCAGGGTAGCGCCACCGCCGGCTACAGCGTTGCCGATTGGGAGCGGGCCATTCGTCACGGCGTCGGCCCAGATGGCCACAGCCTCTTGTTCATGCCCAGCTATGAGTTTTCCGGGCTGAGCGACGAG
>DAOSMQ010000444.1:0-2689 GCA_035372725.1 Promineifilum sp. (SeqCode) | reverse complement strand
AGCTGCGAGCCGAGGGCATTAGCCTGTGCATCGACCTGGTCTGCAACCACACCGCCAAGGAGCACGAATGGGCACGGCGGGCCGCGGCCGGCGACCCGACCTATCAGGCTTACTACCTGATGTACCCCGACCGCGCCGAGCCGGACGCCTACGAGCGCACGCTGCCGGAGGTCTTCCCCGACTTCGCGCCGGGCAACTTCACCTATTACCCCGCCATCGACCGCTGGGTGTGGACGACGTTCAACGAGTACCAGTGGGACCTGAACTATGGCAACCCGGCTGTCCTGGCGGAGATGCTCGACATCATCCTCTACCTGGCCAATCAGGGCGTCGAGGTGCTGCGGCTGGACGCCGTCGCCTTCATGTGGAAGCGGCTGGGCACGGACAGCCAGAACCAGCCCGAAGCCCACTCCATCCTGCAAGCCTGGCGCGCCCTGAGCCGCATCGCCGCGCCGGGGCTGCTGCTGAAAGCCGAGGCCATCGTCTCGCCGCCGAAGCTTATCCCCTATCTGGGCCGGGGCGAGGCGACCAACAAGGAATGCGAGCTGGCCTACCACAACGTCTTCATGGTGCTGCTGTGGAGCGCGTTGGCCGAGGGGCGCGTGGCCCTGATGACGCGGGCGTTGCAGAACATGCCGCCCATCCCGTCCGGCGCAGCCTGGATCACCTACGTGCGCTGTCACGACGACATCGGCTGGGCCGTCACCGACGAGGACGCCGCCGAGGTGGGGCTATCCGGCCCCGGCCACCGCGCCTTTCTGAGCGATTTCTATAGCGGACGCTTCGCCAACACCTTCGCCCGCGGCGCGACCTTCCAGTTCAACCCCAGGACCAACGACCGGCGCATCAGCGGCTCGTGCGCGTCGCTGGCCGGGCTGGAGCGGGCGCTGGAGGGGAAAGACGCGCCCGCGGCCGAGACGGCCATCCGCCGCATCCTGCTGGTCTATAGCCTTATCTTCGCCTTCGGCGGCATCCCGCTGCTCTACATGGGCGACGAGCTGGGATTGCTCAACGACGCCGGTTACCTGGACGACGCCAACCTGGCCGATGACAACCGCTGGATGCACCGGCCGCGCATGGACTGGGCGCGGGCCGAGGAGCGCCGCGACTGGTGGACGGTGGCGGGGCGCATCTTTCGCGGCCTGAGCGAGCAACTGGCCGCGCGCCGCGACACGGCCGCGCTGCACGCCCAGGCAGGCGCGTTTCCCGTCTGGACCCACAACGACGCCGTCTTCGGCCTGCTGCGCGACAGCCCGCGCGGCCGCGTGTTGGTGCTGGCCAACTTCAGCGACCGGCCACAGAGCGTCCCCGGCTACCGGCTGCACGAGATGCTCTTCGGCGGCCGGCTGGTGGATCGCCTGACCGGGCGGGTCATGGACAGCGCGCCGGGCATCACCCTGGAGCGGTATGAAGCGCTGTGGCTGACGCCGGAGGCGGAGCTGGGATGAAGAAAAGAGGCTCACGCAAAGAACGCCAAGCGAGCAAAGAACGCCAAGAGAAATCCTCTTTGCGAACTTAGCACCCTTTGCGGTCTTTGCGTGAGCCTCTTCCCACCATAAGGAGTGATTGACATGGACGCATACGTAGGCGGCATCGAGGCCGGCGGTACGAAGGTCGTGTGCGCCGTCGGCAGCGGGCCGGACGACGTGCGCGCCGAGGCGCGCTTCCCGACGACGGCACCGGCGGAAACCATTGGCCGTGCCCTGGCCTTCTTCCGCGAGCAGGAGGCGCATTATGGCCCTGTCGGTGCGATCGGCATCGCCGCCTTCGGCCCGCTGGACGCCCACCCCCACTCGCCCCGCTTCGGCACCATTACCAGTACGCCCAAGCCGGGCTGGGCCAACGCCGACGTGGTCGGGCCGTTCCGGGAGGCGCTAGGCGTGCCCGTCGGGTTCGACACCGACGTCAATATTGCCGGGCTGGGGGAGTGGCGCTGGGGCGCGGCGCAGGGGCTGGAGAACTTCATTTACCTGACCATTGGCACAGGCGTGGGCGGCGGTGGGATGATCAACGGCCAGTTGCTGCACGGGCTGGTGCATCCGGAGTTCGGTCACATCCCCGTGCCCCACGACTGGGCCGCTGACCCCTACAAGGGGCGCTGCCCTTACCACGGCGATTGCCTAGAGGGTATGGCCGCCGGCCCGGCCATCGGCGAGCGCTGGGGGCGGCCGGCTTATGAGTTGCTGCCGGAGCATCCCGCCTGGGAACTGGAGGCGCACTATCTGGGCCTGGCGTTGCAGACGTTCATCTGCACCCTGTCACCGGAGCGCATCATCCTCGGCGGCGGGGTCATGGAGCAGCCGCAGCTCTTCCCGCTGGTGCGCCGCCAGACACAGGCCTACCTGAACGGCTACGTCCAGTCGCCGGTCATCCTGACGGACATCGACAGCTACATCGTGCCGCCGGCGCTGGGCAACCGGGCAGGGGTGTTGGGGGCCTTTGCGCAGGCGCAGTTGCTGCTAGGCTGACAGCCGCGCTCACAGGATACAAAAAGACGCCAGCTTGATAGCTGGCGTCCTGGTTTCTGGAGAATGTTGCTCTGGCAGGAGCTAACTGCGGCGTCGGCCGCCGCCTCCCAGCAGGAGTACGTAGTACAGCAGTTGGCCAACGGCGGCGACGGCGGCGGCCACGTAGGTCCAGCCGGCGGCGTCGAGCACCTTGTCCACGCCCTTGATCTCGTCGTTGCCCA
>DAOSMQ010000443.1:0-2692 GCA_035372725.1 Promineifilum sp. (SeqCode) | reverse complement strand
ACAGCTGCCACAACACCGAGGGCCATTACTACACCTTCACCGGCCACGCCGCCGAGGGTCTGCTCTGCACCGACTGCCACCTGCGCATCTCCGACTCGCCGGAGGCCGGCACGCGCGGCCACGGCGCGCGCTCCCACACCTTCCAGATCGACCTGGAGTCGTGCAACGACTGCCACCTGAGCGACATGCATGCCGAAGTCGATTCGGCTATGGCCGCCACCACCGCCGTGGAGGGGCAGGCGCAGACTGACGTGGCCTGCTACCCGGTCGAGACGACCGACATCCAGGCCGATAACTTCGTCCCGGCGCGCGAGGAAGTGACGCCCTACGTCAGCCAGACGCCCAGCGGCCCCGGCCCATTGGCCTACCTGCTGCCGGCCGGCATTGGCCTGGTGTTCGGCACGATGGTGGCGCCGTGGGTCAACCGCTGGACAAAGCGCCGCCACAGCGACAGCGACAGCGAGCAGGGAGAAAAGTAGAGATGTCGTCCATCGACCGCCGCGATTTCTTGAAGCTCGGCCTGGCCGCCACGGCAACCGCCGCCGTCGGCGTAGGGATGAGCCGCATCCCACTGCCGATGGCGGCCGGTGAACCTGTCGTAGGGGCGGGTTTCAAATCCGCCCCTACCGGCGATACCGAGCCGGAAATCATCCGCGCCGACGAAGCCGCCGCGCTGCCGCGCGCTGACCACGATCAGCCCTCGCCCCATCATTGGGCGATGGTCATCGACCAGGGCAAGTGCGTCGGCTGCGACCTGTGCCTGGCCGCCTGCCACGCCTACAACGACACGCCGCCCAACATCTCCTGGTCGCGCGTCGAAGAGGTGGCGCCGACGGCCGACGGCCGGCGCGTCTTCCGCCCGACGCCGTGCATGCACTGTGAGGACGCGCCCTGCGTCGAGATTTGCCCCGTCGGGGCCACGTACCACCGCTACGACGGCCTGGTGATGATGGACTACGACCGCTGCATCGGCTGCCGCTACTGCCAGCTGGCCTGCCCCTACGGCGTGCGCCACTTCAACTGGGAGGCCTTCACCGGCCCCAACCCCGACGTGCCCGCCGCCGGCCACCCCGAAGTGCCCCGCCGGCCGCGCGGCGTCGTCGAGAAGTGCTCCTTCTGCGTCCAGCGCATCGACCGCGGCCTGGCCGCCGGCCTGACGCCCGGCCGCGACCCCGATGCCACGCCGGCCTGCGTGGTCGCCTGCGTCTACGGCGCGCGCACCTTCGGCGACCTGAATGACCCGGAGTCGATGGTCAGCATCGCCCTGCGGCAGCGTCCCGACGCCTACCGCCTGCGCGAAGAACTGGGCACCGGGCCGCGCGTCTACTACCTGCCCGCTACTCCAACGGAGGTCAGCGAGTCATGACCAAAATCGCCACCATCAAGACCTTCGTCCGCAACACGGTCTTGCCAGCCCTGCGCCAGCCGGTCATCCGCTTCATGCTCGGCCTGGGCGTGCTGATGGCTATCGGCGTCGGCGCGGCCCTGGTGGTCTTCGCCGAGGGCCTGCATGTGACCAATCTGACCGACCTGGTGCCGTGGGGGCTGTGGATTTCCATCGACCTGTCGTCCATCGCTCTGGCGGCGGGCGCGTTCAGCATCTCGGCCATCGCCTATCTGCTACATCGCAAGGAACTGCGCCCCGTGGCTACAACGGCCGTCTACGTCGGCTTCGTCTGCTACAGCATCGCCATGATGATGCTCCTGCTCGACATCGGCCGGCCCGACCGCTTCTGGCATGGCTTCGTCTTCTGGAACATCCACTCGCCGCTATGGGAAGTGACGATGTGCGTCGGCCTGTACTTCACCGTCCTGCTGATGGAAGTCGCGCCGATCATCGGCCATTGGGAGCCGGTTGAGCACCGCTTCCCGCGCCTCTCCCATCGCCTCGGCTCGCTCCACGCCCTGACGCCTTACCTGGCGCTCATTGGCCTGTGCCTCTCGACGCTGCATCAGTCGTCGCTGGGCCTGACCTACGGCAATCTCATCGCCCGACCCATCTGGTCGCGCCCCATTCCGATGGCCGTCTCCTTCTACCTGTCGGCCATTGTCGGCGGCATCGCCCTGGTAACGTGCATTTCGTTCCTCGCGCCGCACCTGACGCCGCGGGCGCGCGTCAACAAAGTCACTCTCGACAAGCTGGCCTATACCGTCGGCTGGGCAGCGCTCTTCTTGCTGGTCGTGCGCTGGTGGGACCTGATGTCGATGCCGGTGAACTACGAGCCGGCCAAGTCGGAGGCGCTCTACATCCTGACGCGCGGCCGGCTGGCGTTCAACTTCTGGGGGCTGGAGATTCTGCTGGGCATGGTTGTGCCCGCCATACTGCTGCTCGTCGGCTCCTTCCGGCGCAACGAGCGCGCGCGCATCCTGGCGCTGGCCCTGGTGGCCCTGGGCCTCGTCGCCTATCGCTGGGACACCAATCTCGTCGGACAGCTGGTCGTCTTTGGGCAAGCGCCCGGCAGCGACGTGCCGCTGTTCACCAACTATACGCCATCACTTATTGAGATCCTGACAGCAACCGGTGTGATCGCCTACGGCCTGCTGGCGGTCACATTCGGTGTCCGGTATCTCAATGTGATTGATCATGGAGAAGTGGTGGAGGCGCCCGCCGAAGCCCCTGTGCCCGCCGCCATGATCCCTTCCTCCTCCCGTTGAGCAACTCAGGAAAAAGGGTGGGTAGAAAAGCGCCGCG
>DAOSMQ010000442.1:0-2702 GCA_035372725.1 Promineifilum sp. (SeqCode) | reverse complement strand
CGGCGCGGCGACGTACTCATACGCGCCGACGTCGCACTCGTTGGGGCCGGCCGCGCCAGTGCCGTTCTGGTTGCGGGCCACGTCGCGCTGATCGACGCCGTCGGTCGGCGAGGGAGCGAGGCAGGCGGCATTGGGGGCGCGGTCGAGGGCCGGGCTGTTGCTCACCAGGGCGTGGGTCTTCGTCGGCGGCGTCGTCGGCCCGCCGTTGTTGGCCAGCGCGGCCAGGATGCCGGCCAGGGCCGTTGGCGTCGTGCCGTCGCTGGTGGCGGTGATGTCGGTCGCGCCGGGGGTGAAGCTGTTGAATGCATTGCCGTTGGTGATGCCGCTGTGGCCGAAGAGGTTGTAGTTGTTGGCCGTAACGGTCACGTCATCGACCAGGACTTCGTCGCCCGTGGCGCTGGCGCGGTTGCCAGCGATCAGCGTCCGGTTCAACGTCACGCTGCCCAGGCCGCCAGCCGCGGGCGGGTTGGTCGCGGCCAGCCCACCGCCATCGGCGGCCTCGTTGTCGCTGATGGTGACGTTGTTGAACGTCGCCTCCGGCTGCCTGTCCAGCGCCACGCCGCCGCCGTTTTTGCTGGCGCTGTTGCCGCTGAGGGTCGTGTTGGTGACCACGGTACTGTCGCCGCCGAAGTAGCTGTAGGCGAACAGACCGCCGCCATAGTCCGATTCGTTGCCCGTCAGCGCGCTCTGGGTGATGGTCAGGTCGCCGCCCAGATTGGCGACGCCGCCGCCGCTGCCATAGCCGTAGCCGTCCAGAGCGGTGTTGTTGCTGACCGTCGTCTGCTCGATAGCCAGTTCGCCGAGGATCAGGGCCGCGCCGCCGCCTATGTCGGCCGTGTTGCCGTCGATCAGGCTGTCGCGGATGACGCCCGTCGTTGGAAACGGGATGCCGTCGCTGGCCCGGCCCCAGGCGACGCCGCCGCCCGTGTCGGCTGTGTTGCCGGTGATGGTCGCGCCGGTGATGGTCGCGCCGGTGACGTCGGCCAGCAGCACGCCGCCGCCGATGTAGCCGCCGTAGTTGCCGTCGATCTCCGTCCCGGTAATGCTCACCGTCGCGCCATCGGCGTAGACCCCGCCGGCGTAATCGACGTAGCCGACCACGCCGATCTGGCCCGGCTCCCAGCCGTTGTCGTTGACCGTGCCGCCGGTCAGCGTCAGGCGGCCGTCCTCGACCTGGATGCCGCCGCCGCTGCGTTTGGCCACGTTGCCATCGACGGCGCTATCGGTCAGCGTCACGGCGCTGTTCCGCCCCATCACCGCCCCACCGCGAAAGGCGCGGTTGCCGGAGAGGGTGCTGTTGGTGATTGTCAGCGTGGCGTCGTTGCGGGCGAAGACCGCGCCGCCGTAAGCGGTGGTGATGTTGTCGCTCAGCGTGCTGCCGTCGATGGTCAGCGTGCCGCCATCGACCCGGAGCGCGCCGCCGCCATAGATGCCGTCGCTCATCAAGCCGTTGCGGATGGTCGTGGCGTTGATCGTCAGGTCGCCCGTGGGGTTGACCTGCGCCAGGCGGATGGGGATGGTTGGCCCGCCCAGGTCAAGCGTAGCGCCGTTGCCGTCGATGGTGATGGCCGTGTCGATGGCCGGCAGGCCGTTGTTGCCCGCGGCGTAAACGTAGGGCGTGCTGAAGGTGAAGGCGCCGCCCGCGGGCAGGTCGATGGTGTCTGCGCCGGCCGTGCCGGCCAGACAGTCGTCGTGGGTCTGGGCGCCGTCTTCGGCGTTGATGATCGCCTCGATCAGCGAGCAGACGCCGTTATCGTTGACGGCGATTTCGCCGTTGGCGACGCTGATCGTCGCCGCCTGGGCCACGCCCGCGCCCAATGGACCGAAGTTGGCCGCGCCGATGGCCAGCACCAGCGCCGCCCCGGCCAGTGACGCCGCCGCCCGCCGCTGCAAGCGCCGCCGCTGCCCGCGCGAGAGGCTCCGCAGCCGGGCCATCGCCAGCGCGAACCGGGGCATCAGCCGGCTCTGCCGCCGCAGCAGCAGCGCCGCCAGCCAGGCCCGCTCGCCACTCACCGCGGATTCCTGTGGGTTGTCTTCCGCCATGTCAACCTCCTGTGATTTTAGAAGTACGACTGCTACAGACGCAAAGGAGCCGCGCAGAGGTACTGCGCAGCTCCTTCCTTCGTGTCTGGTATGATACAGACAATCACGCGCCTGTCAATGGGCAGGATGGCCCGCCAGGGCTTTTCCAAAGTCGTCAATTGCTCGAAGACCTGACAGGTGGGCGGCCTGAAGTTTCCTTTGCACCAGAGAGAGTTTGGCCGCCCACCTGTCAGGTCAGCGCACTTTTAGCGACTTTGGCAAAGCCCCGACGACCCGCGCCCGGCCTGTAGCACAGCCTGTTAGGCTGTCCTCGCCAGCCACAGCCACAGCCACAGCCACAGCCTGACAGGCTGTGCTACAGGCCGGGCGTCGAACTGCGCGAAGCGCAAAGTAGCACAGCCTGTTAGGCTGTCCTCGCCGGCCACAGCCACAGCCACAGCCACAGCCACAGCCACAGCCTGACAGGCTGTGCTACAGGCTGTGCTACAGGCTGTGCTACTGAAAAACCCTTGGCGGCCCGCGCCCGACCAGTGGCGGGCCAGTTTTCCCATTTGTGGCGTTATTTAGCTACCGGGTATGGTACTCTGGCAGTGGACGGTGTAGCCGCTGGTTCCCTGACTGGTGGTTCCCCGTCCACCCGGGGCGCTCCGGTCGCCGGC
>DAOSMQ010000441.1:0-2703 GCA_035372725.1 Promineifilum sp. (SeqCode) | reverse complement strand
CCGCCAGCCCGGCCACCATCCACCCCGGCAGCGGCGCGGCCATCCAGCCGAATTGGCCCCAGAAGCTGACGAAGGTCGTGCGCAGGAAGCGGCCGGCCGTCCCGCCGAGGCCATATTGGGCGATCCACTCGCTCGTGCGCGGCTGGCCGACGACGACGGCGTCGTGGGCCGACTTGCCCAGGGCGTCCAACCCGCCATAGACAGCCAGGTTGCGCCCCCACCACAGCAGCCCCAGCAGCAGCGCCGGCACAAAGACCAGCAGCAGCGCCCGCGCCAACGGCCGCCACGCGCCCCAATGCCGCGCCAGCAGGAACGCGCCAGCGACAGGGGCCATCAGGTAAGCCGTGCCCTTGGTCAGGAAGGCCGCGCCCAGCAGCAGCCCCAGCGCCAGCAGCCGCCGGCCGTCGCCCCGCGCCGCCGGCTCCGGCCAGGGCACGACCAGCAGCGCCAGGATGGCGGCGATGAGCAGCTCGGCCAGGCTGTCGTTATTGACGGAAGCCAGGATGGCCAGATGTTGCGGCAGGAAGGCGACGAAGGCGGCCACGGCCAGCGCCGGCGGCACGCGCCCGCCGAACGTGGCCCGGCCGACGACGTAGGCCAGCGCCACCACGCCCGCGCCCAGGGCCACCGACAGCAGCCGCATGGCCGTCAGCGCGCCACCCGACAGCCGGTAGAGCGGTGCTTGCAGCAGGTAGTAGAGCGGCGGCTGCCAGTCCTCGTAGGTCAGCCCGGCCACGGAATAGGCCGGGTCGAACTCCGCGCCGACGATCTGGCCCAGGTAGGCCTGGTCCCAGTCGCCCGGCGCGATGACGGGCAGGTTGCCCTCGACGAGTTGGCGGACGTAGTTGTAGTGGGCCGGCTCGTCGGGCGCCTGCCAGGCGGGCGTGCGCATGGCAAAGAGGACGGCCAGGGCCAGATAGGCCAGCAGGAGCAGGCCGAGCGGGAGGATTTCGTCGCGGCGCATGGCTCAGCCCTCGACGTGGGCGGTGGCCCCGCCGCGCCGGTTGTCGCCGGCGGCCCAAAGGCGGCCGTCGTCATCGCGCGCGACGCTATGCGCCCCGCCAAAGTAGATACTCCGCGCCGGCCAGCGGTTGACACGATAGCCCATGCCCTCCAGCGCGTCGACCGCCCGCGGGTCGTAGCCCGCCTCGCACTGCAACACGTCGCCGTCCAGATGGACGCGCGCCCGGTTGACGGCGTCGTCGAGCGGCAGGCGATAGTCGAGCAGGTTGCTGAGCGTCTGCATGATGGCGCTGCGGATGCGGGCGCTGCCGCCGCTGCCGACGACCAGCCGCGGCCGGCCGCCATGTAGGATGACCGCCGGCGTCATCATCGTCGGGATGCGCTGCCCCGCCGGGCGCGTGTGGAAGCCGCGCGGGTGCAGGTCTTCCTCGCCTAGCATGTTGTTGGCGATGTAGCCCGTGCCGGGGACGATGTAGCCGGCCGACTCGCCGGCCGTCGTCGTCAGGCCCACGGCCAACCCCTCGCCGTCCATGACGCTCAGGTGGCTGGTGTTGGCCGGGCCGGGCGGCTCCGGGGCGACGGGCGACGGCTGCCGGTCGGCCAGGGCGGCGCGCACCTCGTCGCGGGCGGCGGCCACCGCGCGCTCGTCCAGCAGTCGGGCCGTGGCCGCCTCGTCGCCCAGCGCGTCGAGCCAGTTGTCCCACTGGGCGCGGGCGCGAGTCGTCGCCGCCATGACTTCGACCAGGAGCTGCAAGTGCCCGACCGAGCCGTGGGGCCAGGCGGCCACGTCGAAGGCCGACAGCAGCCGCAGCGTGAAAGCCGTCAGCACGCCGCCGGCCGAGCACAGCGGCGGCAGCCGCACCTCGTGGTCGCGGTAGGCCAGGCGGATGGGCGCGAGGCGCAGGACGGCGTAAGCCTCCAGGTCGGCGGCCGTCAGCAGCCCGCCGTTGGCGGCTTGGTCGGCCAGCAGGGCGCGGGCCAGCGGGCCGCGGCGGGCGTAGTCGTCGCCCGCGCGGGCCAGCGCCGTCAGCGTTTCGGCCAGGTCGGGGATGTGCAGCCGCTCGCCGGGGCGGATGACGCGGCCGGCGGGGGCGAAGACGCGGCGGACGCCCTCGGTGTGGGTGTAGAGCGGGGCCAGCAGGGCGCAGGTGTCGGCCTGGAAGGGGGCCAGGGCGACGCCGTCGCGGGCCAGACGAATGGCCGGGGCCAGCAGGTCGGCCAGCGGCAGGCGGCCGTAGTCAGCCGCCAGCCGGCACAGCCCGGCGATGTTGCCCGGCACGGCCACGGCGCCGCGGCCGAGATAGAACTGCTGCGTGGCCGCGCCGAAGTCGATGGTCACGGCCTCGAAGTCGAGCCGCTCCGGCGGCTGGCTGCCCAGGCCGGGCACGACGCTGAAGAAGTCATAGACGCGCGACTGGCCGCTGCGGGCGTCATAGAGCTGGGCGATGCCGCTGCCGCCCAGGTGGACGACGCCGGCCTCGGCGATGAACGAGGCGAACGCGGCGGCCACGGCGGCGTCGACGGCATTGCCGCCCCGGCGCAACATCTCCGCCCCGGCGGCGGCCGTCTCTTTATCTCCGGCGGCGATGACTCCGATAGTCATGGGTGCTCCTGTGCCGGGCGAGTGGCCCGGCTGCCCACCAGTGTAGCCGAACTCCGCCCCGGCGCATACGTTGCGGTGCTTGGCCGTCGGGCAACCGCATATGCGCATATGGAAGAACGGCCCCCGGCTCGCCGCGC
>DAOSMQ010000440.1:0-2712 GCA_035372725.1 Promineifilum sp. (SeqCode) | reverse complement strand
CGGGCCAATTCGACACCAAGTTCGTCGAAGACCGCTTCAGCATGGACGACCGCGGGGCCCCGCATACATTGGAGGCCGCCTTGCTGGCTACACTGGCCGCCCACGAGCAGAGCCAACGCGCCGCCCAGATTGTCGCCCCCGGTGCGCGCGACACCAGCAACTGGAAATGGTATTCACGCTGGGAGCGACTGCGGAGATAAGATGAAGTACATCGCGACTGTGAAGGGCCAGGAATACACCATTGAGATCGACCCCGACCGCGGCATCCTGATCGATGACCAGCCCTACGAGATCGATTTTCGCCGGCTGCCGTCGGGCGGCGTCACGTCGCTGCTCATGAACAACCGCTCCATCGCCGCCATGGTGGAGGAGCGCGGCAATCAGTGGGATGTGCTTATCCAGGGGGAGCTGTACAACGTGCAGGTGCAGGACGAGCGGGCCTATCGCCTGGACCGGATGCGCACCTCCGGCCTGTCGGTTGATGGCGAGGCCGTTGTCGCCTCGCCCATGCCCGGCATCATTGTGGCTGTGCCTGTGGCCGTTGGCGATGCGGTGGAGTTTGGCCAGCGAGTCATCATTCTGGAGTCGATGAAAATGGAAAACGAGTTGCGCGCGCCCTGTGCCGGCGTCGTGACCCACGTCCATGTCGCTGCGGGGACCAGCGTCGAGAAAGACCAGCCTCTCCTGGGCATCAGCCAGGAATCGGGCGGCATCGGGTCAGCCTCATGAACGCGCCCCTGGACGATGGTGATATCGTGTCCGGCGCGTTGGCATCGCCGCCCGCGGCCGACCACCTGGAGGTCGAAGTCAAATTCCTCGTGGCCGATCTAGACGTCGTGCGACGACGGCTGGCGGGCGCGGGCGCGACAGATGGCGCGCCGCGGGTGCACGAGCGTAACGTGCGCTTCGACACGGCCGACGAGAGCTTGCTGGCCCGGCAGGCGCTACTGCGCTTGCGCCAGGACACGCGCGTCCGCCTGACCTATAAGGGGCTGGCCGCCCAAGACGCCGCCAGTGAGGCCAAGATCCGCGAGGAGTTGGAGCTGGAGGTCGCCGATTTCGACCGCATGGCCCTTATCCTCGCGCGGCTGGGCTTTGGCCCGGTGCAGACCTATGAGAAGTATCGCCAGACCTACCACTGGGGCGACGTGGAAGTGGTTCTCGACGAGATGCCGTTCGGCACGTTTGTGGAACTAGAAGGCCCGTCTGACAAATCCTTGAAGGCCGCGGCGGCAGCGCTGGGTCTGGACTGGGAGCGGCGCGTGTTGGCCAACTATCTGGCGCTAATGGAACTGGCCCGCAGCACCTTCAGTTTGCCTTTCCGCGATTTGACCTTCGCCAACTTCGAGCGCCATCCGGTCGATATGGGCACGCTGCTGCCCGTCTGTGTCGTCGTTGAAGGGGGGGATTGGTGACCACCGAGCGCCCCGACCTGAGCGGCGTGTCGGCCGACGTCGTCGCCTACATCGAGGCGCTGGAGGCCGAGCTGGCCCACCAGCGCGGCCGGGTCGAGCCGCCGCGCGCCGCCGCGCTACCCGACGAGCTGCCGACGCCCTACAGCATCATCACCATTAGCCGGCGCGGCGCGGCCAAACGCAGCCCGCGCCACCTCTACAGCCGCCAGCGGCGTGGTGGCATGGGCGTCTTCGACATCGACGCGGCTGATGACGACGAGCCGGCGCTGCTGGCCCACGCCCACGAGAACGATATCCTGATCCTGTTCACCGGCGACGGCCGCGCCTTTCGTCTGCCGGCCACCCAGTTGCCAGAGTCGCCGGTGCGGGCGCGCGGCGCGGCTCTGGCCGGCAAGCTGCCGCTGCGGCCAGGCGAGCGTGTCGTCGGCGCGCTGGCCGAGGGCGGCGGGCAATACGCCATCCTGTTGAGCCAGCGCGGTTGGGTGCGGCGCGTGCGTGCCAGCTATTTGGGCCGCAGCCTCATCCAGGGCACAAGCTTCCACGACATCAAAGAGGGCGGGCCGCTGGTGGCTGTGTGCTGGTCGGGCGGCGGCGACGACCTTTTCCTGGCCTCGCGCGAGGGCAAGGCCATCCGCTTCATGGAGACCCAAGTGCCCACGCGCGGCGTTCTGGGCATCCGGCTGGACGTGACCGACGCGGCCGTGGCCGTGACCCCCGTGGCCACGGTTGCCGTGGCCACGGGCGTCTTTCTGCTGGGGGCCGACGGCCAGGGGACGATCCGCCTCATGAGCGGCTTCGCGGCCAACAAGGCTCCCGCCGCGGCCGGCAAGGTGGCCATGAAGACCGAACGGCTGGTCGGCGCGGTGGCCGCCGGCCCCGGCGATGAGCTATTCATCCTCTCGCGGCTGGGCAAGAAGGTCGTAGTGCTCGGCGTGCCGCAGACGTACCCGGTCACGCCCGTCAACGGCTGGATGATATCTGGGTTCTTAGCGCCGGACCTGGATGCGGATTACACGTACCCCAAGGCGCTCAAGCATGAGCTGCGCGAAAAAACGGGCGAGTATGTTCTTGACGTGAAGGACTTCCGGACCGAGGAGAAGGACCGGTTGCTGGCGCAGGTCCACCGCCTCATGAACAACCGGTTCGACGTGGCGCGCTACCTGATGACCACCCGGCCCTGGGACTTCTTCATGATGGTGGAGATGGGCCTGGACCGGCTGCACCACGGGTTTTGGAAATACGGCGACCCCTCCCACCCCAAGTACGAGCCCGGCAACCCTTATGAGCACGCCATGCG
>DAOSMQ010000439.1:0-2712 GCA_035372725.1 Promineifilum sp. (SeqCode) | reverse complement strand
CGCGATGGCGTCGAACAGAGGCTTGAACAAAGTCATGGTCATCGGCTGGCTGGAAGACGACCCCGAAGTCCGACAGACACCCAGCGGCCGCGCCGTGGCCTCCTTCAGCGTTGCCACCTCACGCGCCTGGACATCGTCCGAGGGCGACCGGCACGAAGAGAAGGAGTGGTTCAATGTCGTCGCCTGGGGAACGCTGGCCGAGATGTGCAAGGACCAGGTCCTGAAGGGCCAGCAGATCTACATTGAGGGGCGGCTACAGACGCGCAGCTGGGAAGACAGTCTCGGCCGCAAGCACTTTCGCACCGAAGTAGTCGCCCAGGAACTGATTGTGCTCTCAGATTGAAAGAGGATTAGACATGCAAGCTAATAACCGTCCTAACCGGCGTTTTCGCCCCAGCAAGCGGGTGTGCCAGTTCTGCGTCGAGAAGACGCCCATCGACTATAAGCAAGTGGATGTGCTCAGCCGCTATGTGAATGAGTTCGGCCGCATGCGGCCGCGCCGCCAGACGGGCACGTGCGCCAAACACCAGCGCGCTCTCGCCCGCGAGATCAAGCGCGCCCGACACATCGCTCTGCTGCCTTTCGTTTCTGATTAGGCCTCGCGCGGCGGACACTCGCTATGGCCAAGAAACCCCAAACCCCCCAGCGGGACGACGCCCAACAGCGTCAGTCGCGCAAAGAGATTCTGATCGCGCGCAAGCACGAGCGCCAGTTACGCAACGTGCGCATCGCCGCCGTTGTCGTCGTCGTTCTCATCGCCATCGTCGTTGCGGTGGCTCTGATCAATGAACTGGCCCTGACGCCCAAGCGCGCCGTCGCCACGATCGGCGACCAATCCATTGCCCTGCGCGACTGGCAGCAGCGCGTCACCTATGAGCGCGCCCAACGCATCATCTTTCTGGAAAACCAGTTGGATGCATTTGGCGGCGACGTCGGCATTGTCCAGCAGTTCGGTGGCAGTGTCATCAATGAGCTCCTCGACGGCGAGGGCCTGGGCGAAAACGTGCTGAACGTGATGGCCGAAGAACTGGTCATCTGTAATGCCGCCGCCGAGCGCGACCTCGCCATTACCGACGCCGACGTGCAGAACGAGATCAATGCCAACTTCGGCTTCTACGGGGAGGGCGTCTCGCCCACCGCGCAGCCGGAGCCGACGCAGACCATCCAGCCGACGCCGTCGCTGACGCCCATCACCCCGGCTGACGCCACCGCCGTGCCGACGGAAGCGCCGGAGCCGACGGCCACGGCCGGCCCCTCGCCGACGCCCTTCCCGACGCCCACGCCGCTGTCGGAACAGGCCTTCCAGGAGCAGTTCGGCGGGATCATGACCTCGCTGACTGACCTGGGCGCGAGCGAGGCGACTTACCGCAGTGTCGTGCGCGCGCAACTGTGCCGCACGCGCCTGGCCGACGCCCTGGCCGAAGAGCAGTCACTGTCGCGCACGGCCCCGCAGGCCAGCATCTTCGTCATCACCGCCGATACCGAGGAGGCCGCCAATGAGGTTCAGACCCAGATCGAGGCCGACGGCTATCTGACGGCCTGGAACACCATCCAGAGCCGCGTCGATGACCCCGAAGCGACTGAGACGCCCCCCACGTCCTCGTTTGAGCTGCTGTGGCGAACGCAGGATGGCCTGGAGGCCAGCGTTGGGGCCGCGGTGGCTGCGCTGGCGTTCGACCTGCCCGTCAACGAGCCGAGTGACATCATCGCCGTGGACAACGGCGACGACACGACCACCTACTACATCATCATGGTCAGTGGCCGCGAAGAGCGCGAGTTGTCCGAGAGCGAATATCAGACGCGCCAGGACGAGATGTTGCAGACGTTCGCCGATGAGCAACTGACCGGCAAGCTGCAACTCAATGAACTGTGGCGCAGCCGCGTGCCCACAGTGCCGGTGCTCGACAGCAAGTTCCTGGCCGCGCCCACGGCCACGCCGGAGCCGGAAGCAACCGAAGCCGTGGTTCCGACGATTGCCTTCGAACCGACGGCCGCGCCGTAGCTCGTCGCAGCCGGGTAAGCCGCCCCGCCGGCGGGGACATGATTTGAGGTGATGAAAAGGCCAGCCTGTCTGGCCTTTTCTTTGTCTAGCGGAGCGCAAAAGCATGGACACCTGGCAATGGATTGGCGGGTTTATTCCCGTGGAGGCGGTGCTTCTGGCCAATAGCCGCGAGATGCGACAGATCTACGTCACGCGTGAGCGCCTTGACAGCCGGCTGGCCCGGCTGGAACGGCTGGCCAGCGAGCGCCGCGTGCCCGTGGGCCAGAGCGACAGCGATACGTTGACCGATCTGGCCGGCGCGCCCGGCCACAGTGGTGTCGCCGCGCAAGTGGGTCCGCGCCGGACAGTGGCGTTGGCCGATCTGTTGGCCAGCCCGGCGCCGGCGCTGGTGATGCTCGATGGCGTGGAGGACCCCTACAACTTTGGCCAGGCCGTGCGTTCGCTCTATGCCGCCGGCCTCGACGGGCTGATTGTGCGGCAACGCCACTGGCTGTCGGCCGGGGTGGCTGTGCGCGCTTCGGCCGGGGCGACGGAGTTCATGCCCACTGCCTCGGTGGAGACGCCCGAAGAGGCTGCCGCCGAGGCGCGCGCCCGCGGCCTGCGGGTCGCCGTTGCCGACGAAGAGGGCACGCCGATGGCCCAGACCGACCTGAGCGGGCCGCTGCTGTTGGTCATCGGCGGCGAGAAGCGCGGCGTCACGCGCTCCTTTC
>DAOSMQ010000438.1:0-2721 GCA_035372725.1 Promineifilum sp. (SeqCode) | reverse complement strand
GGAATCGGCGTAGTGGCAGGCGAGTGACCGTAGCGTGAGTACGCCCACCAACATCTGGGGAGCCGCCATACCGGGTCTGTCGCTGTCCGGGCCGTTGGCCTTTAGCCTGGCGCTCCTTCTGGCCAGTCTGGTGCTGCTTGTCCTCTATCGTCTACGCGCCGCGGCCGTTCCGGGAACCATGACCCGGCAGCAATGGCTGGTTCTTGGCGCGCTCTGTCTGGCATCGCTGGCCCTCAGTCAGCTGCTACCTCTGCGCCTGCCATGGGCCGATCCCCTGCTGCGCGAACACCCGGTGACGGCCTTTTTGGCGCTCTTTGCCGCCGTCCCGGCTCTGCTGGCTGGCGCGGCGCTCAACATCCCCGCGGCCATCGTCGTTGGTCTCTTCGCCGGGCTGGGCCGCGCTTTGGGCCAAACCGGTTCGCCGGCAGACATCCTGGCCGCCGGTCTGGCGGCCGGGGCCTCGGCCTGGCTGATGCAGCAGAACTACTCCGGCCGTCTCTTCCGAGCATTGCGACAGCCGGTTGTCGCCGGGCTGCTTGGCTGGCTGCTCTGGGGAATCATCACCGTCCTGGACATCTTGGCCAGCATGTGGCCGCAGATGGGCCTGCTGGCCGCGCTGGATTTGGCCCTGTTCCTGGGGGCATATGCCCTCATCCCGCTGACGCTGGAGGGGCTGACCGGCGGCCTACTGGCCATGCTGCTCCTATGGATTGCCCCCCAGTGGCGGCCGGCGCGCGGCCTCGTGCCGTCGCCCCTCCGCCGCAGCTTGCAGCGGCAATTGACGGCGGCCTTCCTCTCCTTTGTGGCCGTGGTGTTGCTGGTCAGCGCCCTGCTGGTATTCCTGCTGTCGGCCCGCTTCGCCCGCCAGGCCATCGCCGGGCAGATGGCGGCCAACACCGACGCCGTCGCCGTCCGCCTGGGCACGTTACAGCGCGACCTGGCCACCGCGCTGGCCGCTGGCGGGGCCGACCCGGCGCTGGCCGCGGCCGACCCCGGCGCGCGCTCCGCCGCGCTCAGCCGGCTGCTCCGCGCCGCGCCCCAGTTTAGCCAGGTAGACGCCATCGCCGCACCGGCCGACCTGGCCAGCCTGACACCGGCCGAGAGCGCTCTGGTGGCCGATGCGCTGGCCTCCGGCGAAGCGCGCTTCGGCCTATTAGAGGCGGCCGGCGAGCGGCACATCGGCCTGGCCCTGCCCCATCCAGGCAGCGCCAGCGACGGAGTGCTGCTGGGGCACGTTTCGACCGCAGCTTTAGAGGCAGTGGTGGCCAACCTCTCGCCCACAGATGGCGCGAGCGGCCTGGTGGTTGACGAAGGCGGGCGCGTCGTCCTCGCCGCCGGCCCAGCCCAACCGGCGACGGAGTGGGCCGCGCCCCCGGCCGAGCAGGCCGCATTGGCGCTGGGCGGCGGTCGCGTCGTCTATCGCGCGCGCGCCGGCGATGGCGCGCGACAACTGGTCTACTATGTCCCTGTGCCCCCGAGCGGCTGGCGCGTCGTCGCTGTCGTGCCCCAGGCGCGGATTCTGCGGGCCGCGCTGGGCGTCATGGGGCCACTGGCGCTACTGCTGGCGGCCGTCAGCGGGCTGTTCGTCGCCTATGTGGCCGGGTTGGGGCGGGCCATCGTCCGGCCGCTGGGCGAAATTAGCCAGGCCTCGCGGGCCATCGCCGGCGGCGGCGGCCTGGAGCGGCCGGTGCGCAGCCGGCGCGAAGACGAGATCGGCCAGCTCAGTCTGGCCTTCTCGCAGATGCAGCGCGCCCTGCGCCAACGGCTAGACGAGTTGTCGCTGCTGCTGGGCGTCAGCAACGACGTGGCGGCAACGGTGAACCTGGGCGAAGGCATGGTTGCCGTGCTACAAGGAGTCTTGCGAGGCACGGGCGCGGCCGGGGCGCGAGCGGTCATCCGCAACCCCAATGGCCCCGCGCCGCTGGTTTTCGCCGAGGGGCCGGCGGCCGAGAGCATGGCTCCGCTTGATCGTGCCGTCGTCCGGCGGATGCGCGCCGAGGTAGAACTGGGCCTCACCGCGCCGGAGGAGCTTGACACCGAACTGGGCGCGGCCCCGGTGGCGGCGCTGTTCGCCCTGCCGCTGCGGCTGGCGGGCGAGTATCAGGGCGCGCTCTACCTGGGTTATCGCCAGCCCCACTACTTCGACAGTGACGAGCGCAATCTGCTGCGGACGCTGGCCGGACAGGCGTCGGTGCTGGTGCAAAACGCCTATCTGTTCGCCGCCGCCGAGGGCGGCCGCCGTCGCCTGGCTGCCGTTTTGGCCAGCACGCCCAACGCCGTGATCGTCACCGACCAGACCGACCGGGTGCTGCTGCTGAACCCGGCGATGGAGCGTGTTTTCGGTCTGCGCGCCGCCGACGCCATTGGCCGTCCCGTGGTCGATGTGCTGGCCGGCAGCGAGACGGGCCGGACGCTGGCCCAACAGCTGACCGCCGGCCAGGATGTCGCCGCCGACAACCGGCTCGACCTGGCCGCCGGGGGGCGCGATTTCCTGGCCGGCGTCTCGATCGTCTCTACCAGCGACGGGCAGGCCATCGGCCGCGTGGCGGTCTTGCAAGATGTGACCGACTTGAAAGAGGTAGACCGGTTGAAGTCAGAGTTTCTCGACGGCATCAGCCACGACCTGCGCAGCCCTCTGACCTACATGCGCAACTACGCCAGCCTGTTGCCGCTGCCCGACGACCCGGCGCTGGAGCAGCAGTACGTCAACAAGATCGCCGC
>DAOSMQ010000437.1:0-2736 GCA_035372725.1 Promineifilum sp. (SeqCode) | reverse complement strand
CCTTGGTGATGCCGATGGGCACGACCTCGTAGCGGTCGGGGTCGAGCGCGGCCATCACCGAGCGGGCCGAACGCAGCGAGACTTCATGCTCGCCGGAGCGGCCGCCGAAGAGGACGCCAATGCGGAGTTTGCCAGTGGTCATGAGCGGTAGTCTGTGTCCAGTAATCAGTGTCCAGTAATCAGTCAGTCAGTAGGTCAGTCAGTCAGTTGCCTCTTATCGGTCTTAGTTCCTAATTCCTAATTCATTCAAACGCCCAGTCGCCCACCAGCTCGACCTCGAGTTCCATCTCGATGCCGAACTGGTCACGGACGCTGTTCCAGGCCTCGGCGATGAGAGCGCGGATGTCCTCGGCCGTCGCCTGGCCGTCGTTGACGAAGAAGTTGGCGTGTTTGTCCGAAATGATCGCGTCGCCGATGCGCAGGCCCTTCAAGCCGGCGGTATCGATCAGATAGCCGGCGTAGAAGTTCTCCGGGTTCTTGAACATGGAGCCGGTGGTGGCTCCGCCGGGCTGGCGCTCCTTGCGGTGGGCGGTGAAGCCATCGGCGCGGGCGGTCAGCACCTCGACCGGAGCCGGCGTCAGGCGCAACTCGGCCGACAGGACGACACGGCGCGCCCGGCCGGGGGCCATGTCGCGTTTCAGGACGCTGGTGCGATAGCCGTAGGCCATCTCTTCGCGGTTGTAGACGCGCGTGCCATAGCCCGGCTCCCAGATGGTCGTTGCCAACAGCGTGGCATCCATGTCCGCGCCGTGGGCGCCGGCGTTGCCGACCACCGCGCCGCCGACAGTGCCCGGCACGCCGATGGCCCACTCCAGCCCGCCCAGGCCCCGGCTGATGCACTGGCGAGCCAGGGCGGACAGGTTGGCGCCCGACTCGGCCGTGCAGACGACGCCCGCGCCGCTGTGGCGGAAGCTGACCTGGCGCGCCCGGTTGAGGATGACCAGGCCGCTGATGCCAGCGTCGGCGACGAGGATGTTGGAGCCGCCGCCCAGGATGAAATAGGGCAGGCCGGCGGCGTAGGCGACCTCGACCGCGGCCAGCAGTTCGCCGGCCGACGTGACCGACAGAAACAGCTCGGCCGGCCCGCCGACGCGGGTGGTCGTGTGCCGCGCCAACGGTTCGCTGATGGCCAGGCGGTCGCCAAAAAGGGCGCGCAGTCTCTCTACCGTGTGGAGCGTGGTCATAAGTTTCATAGGCCCGGTTGGCCGGCGGCCCGGCTCGGCACTCCTCTTTGCCGTTGTAGATCTTCTAAAAGCCAGCGTCCGACCATGTTGCCATCGCCAGCGCCGAGGGTCAGAATCACGTCGCCGGGGCTAACTCGCTCCAGTAGGTAATCGGCAGCCGCGCGCCGGTCGGGAATATGCACGGCCTGCGGATGGGACATGCGGCTGACGACGCCGGCGGTGCTGATAGACGGGTCGCCGGCCTCGCGGCTGCGGTAGATATCCAGGGCAATTACGCGGTCGGCGGCGTCGAAGCTGCCGGCGAACTCGTCGGCCAGCAGGCGCGTGCGGCTGAAGGTGTGGGGCTGCCAGACGGCCCACAAGCGCCGGCCGGGGAAGCGCTGGCGGGCGGCGGCCAACGTGGCCCGTATCTCGGTGGGGTGGTGGGCGTAGTCATCGATGATGGTTACATCGCCCACTTCGCCAATGAGCTGGAAGCGGCGCTGCACTCCGCCGAAGCCGGCCAGGGCGCGGCAAATGCTGGCGAAGTCGAGTTGCAATCCCAGGCTGACGATGATGGCCGCCAGGCTGTTGCGGACATTGTGGAGGCCGGGCAGGCGCAGCCGGGCCAGGCCGATGGTCTGGCCGTCGACATCGACGATGAAGTCATGGCCGCCGATGCGGTTGGGGCGGGGGTCAAGGGCGCGCACGGTGGGCGTCTCCGAGCGGGGCAGGCTGCCCAGGCCATAGGTGATCACGTCGATGCTGGCCGTGGCCCCGGGGACGATAGTCAGTTCGTCCAGCAGGGCCACCGCGCCGGGGTCGTCGGCGCAGACAATGAGACGGCCGGTCTCCGGCAATCCCTCGACGAACTGGCGGAAGGCGGCGCGATAGGTCTCGGCCGTGGGGAACAGGTCGGGATGGTCGTGCTCGACGTTGGTGATGACGGCGACTTCCGGGCGCAGGCCGAGGAACATGTAGTCGTACTCATCGGCCTCGATAACGAAGTGCGGCCCAGTGCCAAAGCGGCCATTGCCGCCCAGTTCGTCCAGCGTGCCGCCCAGGATCACGGTTGGGTCGAGGCCGGCCTCCAGGAGGATGTGGGCGATCATGCCCGTGGTGGTCGTTTTGCCGTGGGTGCCGGCCACGGCGATGCCGATGGAGCCGCGCATGAGCTGGCCGAGCAGGTCGGCGCGTTTGAGGACGGGTAGGCCGCGCTCCTGGGCGGCAACCCACTCCTCATTCGACTCCGGCACGGCCGAAGAGACGAGAAGCAGGTCCGCGCCGTCGATGTTGGCCGGATCGTGGCCGATGGACACACGGATGCCCTCGGCGGCCAGGGCGGCTGTCTGGCTATTGGCCTGCCGGTCGGAGCCGCTGACCCGGTAGCCACGGCCGAGCAGCACGCGGGCGATGGCCGACATGCCGGCGCCACCGATGCCGACGACGTGAATATGCATTCCGGGTCTGAGTTCCGCGCTCGTCATGCCATTACTCATTTACAGCAGCACCACCAGGATGAACAGAAACACCACCACCAGTAGCAGCGGCAGGAAGTAGGGCGATGCCGTCA
>DAOSMQ010000436.1:0-2746 GCA_035372725.1 Promineifilum sp. (SeqCode) | reverse complement strand
ACCAGACTGCCTACCGCCTGGCCGGGCAAATGGCGGCTGTCCAGAAAAAGGGTGAGTGCTGATAAAGTAGCCGCCGGCCGCCGGCTTAGTGGCCATCCATCAGATAGACGTCGTCAACAATCCCCACAATCACCGCCCGCACCGGCGCGACCTGGCGATTGAGCACCTGGCGCGCGCCGTTGCCCTCGTCCAGCACCAGCACGCGGTCGCCCACGCCGGCGCGGGCCATATCGACGCAGATGTCGTACTCGGCCGTGGGCTGCCCCGCCAGATCGAGCCGGTCAACCAGCAGCAGCTTGTGGCCGTGGAAGGCTTCATGTTTGACCGTGGCGACCACGGTTCCGGCGACGCGTCCGATATACATGGGGCTAGGGGTTGTCGTCCAGGGCCACGTCGTCGACGAGGCCGACGATGGCGTGATCGACGGGCACGAACGGCTCCGGCATGGCCTGGGCGGCCTCGCGGCTGCCGACGATGAAGACCAGTTCGCCCGGCGCGGCCTGGGCCGTGGCGTCGGCGGCGACGACGGGCGCGCCGGCCGGCTGCTGCGTCTTGCTGAGCGGCTGGACGACGAGGAACTTGATGCCCTCCAGCCCCGCATACTTGCGGGTCGCTACGACCGTGCCGATGACGCGCGCGAGTTGCATGGTGTTCAGGTGGCCGGCCAGCCGAAATGGTCGCCGAACCGGCCGCTGCCATCGACGTTGGCCCACATCTCGCCGTGCAGCCGGGCGATGACGGCGCGGCGCAACAGTTGAACGCCGACGGCGTCGCTGCCAATGGCCACGGCCGCCTCCACGTCCGACACCAGCCCGACGAACAGCGCCAGCCCCTTGCCGCCCAGCCCGTCGCCCAGCCGGAGTTGGTTGAGGGCCACCTCGGCCCCCTTCAGCCCGGCGTCGGCGGCGCGGATGGCCGCGGCCACGGTGGTCGTCTCAATGACGCCCAGCGCCTCGGCCGTGCCCGTGGCGCGCGCCCCGCGCAGGGCGGCCACGACGCCGGGGTGGACGTTGGGCAGCAGCAGTTGGTCGCGCAGATAGGCCCCACTCGCCAGCAGCCCGGCCGCGACGGCCTCGTTGACGTCGGCCACCTCGCCGATGACCAGGGCCAGGTAGTAGCCTGGCTGGATCGTCCCGGTCAGCAGTTGCTCCACCGGGGCGCGCTTGACCATGGCGTCGCCCGCCTCGATGCCGGCGGCGAGGCTACTGAACTCAAGCAGGGCGAGGGCGGGCGCAGTCATAGTCGTCAGACGATGCGGAACGAATCGACCAGGGCGCAGCGGCGGATGCGGCTGAAGCTGATCGGGTTGGTGATGCCCTCGCCGGTGGGGCTGGCGATGGTGAACGAGCAGAAGCCCTCGCCGCCATAGCCCAGGCCCGCCAGGCAGGGGCCATTCTTCACAAAGATGCTGCAATCCATCTCCCGTGCCATGCGGCTGAGGTTGTCGAGGTTCTTGGAGTGCATGACCGCCGTGTGGCGGAAACCGTGCTCGGCCTCGACGGCCAGGTCGATGCCCTCGTCGGCGTTGGCCACGCGCACGACCGGCATGATGGGCATCATCTGCTCCGACCAGACGGCGGGGTGGTCGGCGTCCACCTCGACGACGATCTGGCGCACTTCCGGCCCGGCGCTGATGCCGATCTCGGCCAGCAGCACGGCGGCGTTCTTGCCGATGAAGGCCTTGTTCATGTCGGCGTGCTTGCGCGGGCCGCGGTCGAGCGTCGTGACCGCCTTCCACAGGCGGTTGAACTGCCACGAGTTGAGCCGCACCGCGCCGTGGGCCTCCATGACGCGAATGAGGTCGTCGCAGATGGCGGCCACGGCGAAGGTTTCTTTCTCCGTCGTGCAGACGATGTTGTTGTCGAACGAGCCGCCGATGACGATGTCGCGGCCGGCCTGGGCGATGTCGGCCGTCTCATCGACGACCACGGGCGGGTTGCCCGGCCCGGCGCAGACGGCGCGCTTGCCGCTCTGCATGGCCGCGCGCACGACCGGCGTGCCCCCGGTGACGACCAGCAGGCGGATGAGCTTGTGCTGCATCAGCGCCTGGGCCGATTCCAGCGTCGGCTCGGCCACGCAGGTGAGCAGGTCGGGCGGGCCGCCGGCGGCCTGGATGGCCCGATTGAGGATCTGCACCGTGCGGTTGGACGCCCCCTTGGCGCTGGGGTGGGCATTGAAGACGACGGCGTTGCCGGCGGCGATCATGCTGATGGCGTTGCAGATGACCGTGCTGGTCGGGTTGGTGCTGGGGGTCAGCGCGCCGATGACGCCATAGGGGGCGTATTCGACCAGCGTCAGGCCGTGGTCGCCGCTCCAGGCGCGCGGGTCGAGCATCTCCGTGCCGGGGGCCTTGTCGGCGTTGAGGACGTTCTTGAGCACCTTGTCCTCGACGCGGCCCATGCCCGTCTCGCCGGCGGCCAGCTCGGCCAGCAGCAGGGCGTTCTCCCGGCCGGCCTGGCGCATGTGGGCGACCATGTCACGGCGGATGTCGAGCGGCAGGGCGTTGAGGCGCACGAAGGCGGCGCGGGCGGCCGCGGCGGCCTCGTCGAGCGTGGGGTAGACGCCGGCGTCGCCTGTGGGCGCGGCCGCCGGGGGCGTGGGCTGGCGGTCGTCGGGGCGGGTGGCTGGGCGCGGGGGCGGCGCGGCCGGCGCGGCGCCGTTGCTGGCGGGCACAGCGTCGGGGCCTCCTGGCCCAACCTCCCGCATGACGCGGTCGATGATGGCCTGAATCTCGCGGTCATTCATG
>DAOSMQ010000435.1:0-2752 GCA_035372725.1 Promineifilum sp. (SeqCode) | reverse complement strand
AATAAGGATCAGCAAGATCAGCGTCGTGGTGATCAGCGCCAGCACATAGAGGCCGAAGCTGGCCAGCAGGCCAATGGACGCGCTGGCCCACAGCCCGGCCGCTGTGGTCAGTCCGTGGACGCCGGCCCGCCCGCGAATGAGCAGCCCCGCGCCCAAAAAGCCAATCCCCTGGATGACACCGGCGACGACGCGCATGGTATCGGCGTTGCCGGTGATGATAGCGCCCAGGCTGAAGGCGCACGCGCCCAGGGCGACAATGGCGAACGTGCCGATGCCCGCGTCTTGGCCGCGCCGCTCCCGCTCCAGGCCGATGACCCCGCCCAGCAGCGCGGCTATCAGCAGACGCAGCCCGAACGCCATTTGAATCTGGGGATTGATATTCATGCGAATGATGATAGCGGCTGGCGGCGGCCGTTTCATGAGCGTTTTGTTGTGTCTGCGCCTGGGAATGTGACCGGCCGGGGTGGGGGCGTGATACAATTCGGCCGCGGGCGAAAGGTACCCGCCAACAGCAAGAGGAGCAAAGCGGCATGGTCAGTGCAGTGGTGTTACTGAAGACCCAGCGCGGTCTGATCAATGAAGTAGCGACCCAGTTGGCCGACCTGGAGGGCATCTCCGAGGTCTTTTCGGTGGGCGGCCGCTATGACCTGGTGGCCATCCTGCGCGTGCGTGACAACGACGCCATGGCCGCGCTGGTGACCGAGCACATGCTCAAGGTCAACGGCATCGCCGAGTCGGAGACGTTACTGGCCTTTCGCGCCTTCTCGCGTCACGACCTGGAAAGCATGTTCTCGCTGGGACTAGAGGAGTAAAGACGGACGATGGCTGATCTGAAGATACCTCCGCGCCGCTCCCGTCTGGCTCCCTTGCTGGGGGCGCTGGCCGTCCTGTTGTTGTGCGTCACCTTCTTCCTGGGTGGCGTTGCCGTTGACCGCTTCCTGCTGGGGGGCAACGAGGCCAGCGCCGAGGAAACCGGCCTGAACACTGCCCTTCTCGATGAGGCCCGCCAGGTCATCCAGGACAACTTTGTCGACCGCGAGGCCGCCACCGACGAGCGCTTGCAGACCGGCGCGCTGGCGGGCATGGTTGACATCCTGGGCGACACAGGGCACAGTCGCTTCATGACCCCGCAGATGGTTGAGGAGCAGAACAACTACATCGCCGGTGAGTTCGAGGGCATTGGCGCTTACGTGGAGATGCGCGACGGCTTCGTGACCATCGTCTCGCCCATCGATAACTCGCCGGCCCAGGCCGCCGGCATCCAGCCGGGCGACGTCGTCACCGCCGTCGACGGCCGCGACGTGACCGGCCTGTCGCTGCAAGAGGTTGTCGATCTCATCCTCGGCCCGGCGGGCACGGACGTGACGCTGACCCTCTTCCGCCCGGAGACGACCGAAGAACTGACCCTGACGCTGACGCGGGCGCGCATCGAGTTGCAGAACGTCACCTGGACGATCCTGCCGGGTACGACCGTGGCCCAGATTCGCATCGCCGGTTTTAGCGACCACGTGGGCGATGACCTGGCCGCAGCCATCACCGCGGCCGAGGGCCAGGGGGCCACCGGCCTCATCCTCGACCTGCGCAACAACCCCGGCGGCCTGCTGAGTGAGGCGATCAACGTCGCCGGCCGCTTCCTGCCCAGGGATTCGGTCGTCGTCTTGCGCCAGGACGCCAACGGTGACGTGACCGCGGAGAAGTCCGACGTGGACGACCCGACGACGCTGCCGCTGGTGGTGCTCGTCAATCAGGGCAGCGCCAGCGCCAGCGAGATCGTCTCTGGCGCGCTGCAAGACCACCAGCGGGCGACGCTGGTCGGCGAGACGACCTTCGGCACCGGCACGGTGCTGAACGAGTTTGGCCTGTCGGACGGCTCGGCTATCCTGCTGGCCACAGAGCAGTGGCTGACGCCCAACAGCCGCGTCATCTGGCGGCAGGGGATTGTGCCCGACGAAGTGGTAGAGCTGACCGGGCCGGTGCAACTCCTGGTTCCGGAGACGGCCAACGACCTCACCGCCGAGGAAGTCGCCGCCAGTGGCGACACGCAGGTGTTGCGGGCGATCGAACTGCTGAGCACCCCACAGTGAAAGAGGGGCGGCGCGGCTCAGATGGGCGGCGCGGCCTCGTTCTCCGTTTCCTCGCGGGCAGCAGCGCCGGCAGCCATGTCGCTACGTGGGTGGCGGCGCAGCAGCAGTAGAAAGAGCAGCAGCGCCGTGGCCGCCGCGCCCAGCAGGTATAGGCCGTAGCCGACGGCCATGCCCACGGCGGCCGAGGCCCACAGGGTGGCCGAGGTCGTCAGACCACTAATGTGGCCCCGGCCGCGCAGGATGACACCCGCGCCCAGGAAGCCGACGCCGGTGACGATCTGCGCGGCAATGCGGGTGGTTTCGCGTCCCTCGGGGGCTACGGCGAAAGAGATGATCGAGAAGAGGCAGGCCCCCAGCGACACCGCGCCGAACGTGCGCACGCCAGCGTCGCGTCCGCGGGCCTCGCGCTCCCAACCGAGGACGATGCCCAGCAAGGCGGCCAGCATGAGCCGCCCAACCCAGGCGATTTGTGTCTCCAGGCTCACTCTTCTCCCTCCGTGGCGCGATTCTCCCGAACCGCGCTCCGCGCCAGCACAAGAGCGCGATTCGGGAGAATCGCGCCACCGTCATCGGGCAGCGCCGCCGCCAGCCACTCCGGCAGCGTTGCCAGCAGCCGCCCCATGACTGTCTCGGTGCGCGCCGCGAATAGCTCCGGCCGGCCATAGGCC
>DAOSMQ010000434.1:0-2755 GCA_035372725.1 Promineifilum sp. (SeqCode) | reverse complement strand
CCTGTGTCCACAGCCCATTGACACCAGAGAACAGGTGTTCTATCATAGAGAGATGGAGACGCTCATCAAGCTGCAAGAGATCGCCGTCCACATGGATCTGGAGCCGGCCGAGGAGGTCGGGCGGCTGCCGGCCGCGCCAACGACCCCGCCCGACGCGCCGCTGCCCTGTGGCCTGCCGGCCGCGCCGCAGCGCCCCAGCGATCGCCGCGCGGCCAAGATGAACGACCTGGGCGTCTTCCACGCCGCCCTGCCCAATGGCGGCACGATCCCCCTGCTCAAGACGCTGCTGACCAGCGCCTGCGAGCGCAACTGCACCTACTGCCCCTTCCGCGCCGGCCGCAACTACCGCCGCACCACCTTCCGCCCCGACGAGATGGCCACGGCCTTCATGGACATGCGCCGCGCCGGCATGGTCGAAGGGCTGTTCCTCAGCAGCGGCATCATCGGCGGCGGCGTGCGCGCCCAGGACAAGCTGCTCGATACCATCGATATTTTGCGCCACAAGCACCATTTCGGCGGCTACGTCCACCTGAAGATCATGCCCGGCGCCGAGCATGCCCAGGTCGTCCGCGCCATGCAGCTGGCCGACCGCGTCTCGGTCAACCTGGAGGGGCCGAACCCCGCCCGGCTGAGCGTCCTGGCCCCCAAGAAGCAGTTCGTCGAGGAGCTGCTGACGCCGCTGCGCTGGATCGAGGCCATCCGCCGCGAACGGCCGCCGCGCGAGGGCTGGCGCGGGCGCTGGCCGTCGTCGGTGACGCAGTTCGTCGTCGGCGGGGCCGGCGAGAGCGACCTGGAGCTACTTCACGCCACCGCGTACCTGACGCGCGAGGCCGGGCTGCGGCGGGCCTACTTCTCCGCCTTCCGCCCCGTCAGCGACACGCCGCTGGAGCACCTGCCGGCCGAGAACCCCTGGCGGCAGCACCGGCTCTATCAGGCCTCTTTCCTCTTCCGCGACTATGGCTTCGATCTGGAGGAGATGCCCTTCGACGCTGGCGGCCGCCTGCCACTGGACACCGACCCCAAGCGCGCCTGGGCCGAGGTGCATCTGCGCGAAGCTCCGGTGGAGGTCAACCGCGCCGAGCGCGAGGAACTGCTGCGCGTGCCCGGCATCGGGCCGAAGGGGGCCGACGCCATCCTGGCCGCCCGCCGCCGCGCCCGCCTGCGCTCCGTCGGCGACCTGCGCCAGATCGGCGTGCGCACCAAAGACATCGAGCCATTTGTGCTGCTCGACGGCCACCGGCCGGACTACCAGTTGCGGCTGTTCACCTGAGGCCATTGGCCCGGGACATTGACTGACGGCGGCCGGCGAGCACCGGCGCCGAGAACCCCATAGGGGCGCGGCCGGGGTTCGGCCGCGTCCAACCCAGGAGAGTAATATGACGATGACCCAACCCGATGGCTTTCTGGCGGAACCCGCGAGCGGCGACCCGGCCGGCGCGGTGCTGGTGCTCCACGCCTGGTGGGGCTTGAACGACGCCATCCGCGACCTCTGCCGCCGCCTGGCCGGCGCCGGCTACGTCGCCTTCGCCCCGGACGTCTACCACGGCCGGCTCGCCACTACCATCGCCGAAGCCGAGGCGTTGCGCGGTGTCTTCGGCACGCCCGAAGCCACGGCGCAGGCCGCAGCCGATATCGCCGCCGCCGCGCACTGGCTCTATGAGCGCGCCGGGCGGCCGGCGGCCGGTCTGGCCGTCATCGGCTTCTCGCTGGGGGCCTATTTCGCCCTGGAATGTTCGACGGCGCTGCCCGACCTCATCAGCAAAGTCGTCGTCTTCTACGGCACGGGGCCGACCGAGTTCGACGCCGCCCGCGCCGCCTTCCTGGGCCACTTCGCCGCCAACGACCCCTACGAGGAGCGCGAGTACATCGACGCCACGCGGGCCGCGCTGGAGGCCGCCGGCCGCCCGGTGACCTTCTACGACTACCCCGACACCGGCCACTGGTTCTTTGAACCCGACCGGCCGGAGTATGACGCCCCGGCCGCGGCCCTGGCCTGGGAGCGCACGCTGGCCTTCCTGGCCGCCACGCAGGAGTAGAACAACCTGCTGCTACCACGGGTTCGAGACCCGCTAAAGGAGATAACCTTGCGCAAGCTGATCTACATGATGAACACGTCGCTGGATGGCTACGTGGAAGATGCCAATGGTAGCCTTGACTGGTCGAGCCCCGACGAGGAGATTCACCAGTTCTTCAACGATCAGGAGCGGAAGTTTGAGGTTAGCCTGTACGGGCGGCGCCTGTACGAGACCATGCAGCCCTATTGGTCTACGGCCGAGCAGAACCCCGACTTGCCCGCTGTGGAGAAGGAATACGCGCGCATCTGGAACGCGATCCCGATGATCGTCTTCTCCCGCACCCTCGATCAAGTCGAAGGGAACGCTACCCTGATGCGCGATGGCCTGATTGAACAGATCACCAAACTGAAATCACAGCCGGGCAGGTGGATGAGCGTGGGTGGCCCAACCCTCGCCGCCAGTCTGATCGAGGCGGGCATGGTCGATGAGTTCCGCCTCGTGATCCATCCAGTCATCCTCGGCGGCGGCAAGCCCTACTTCCCGAACCTCAAGGCTCCTACCAACCTGCGGCTGTTGGAAACCCATCACTTTTCCAGCGGAGCGCTGTATCTGCGCTACGCGCGCGTCAGCTCTGTTTAGGCGTGCGCCTGTTGCTGCCCGTGGCGCGATTCTCTGAATCGCAGTTGCAATTCAGAGAATCGCGCCACAGTTATGTTTGACAGTCCTTGCCCGGCGAGCGA
>DAOSMQ010000433.1:0-2759 GCA_035372725.1 Promineifilum sp. (SeqCode) | reverse complement strand
GCGAGCACATCTACCACGCCGCGCTGCTCGACCCCCACACCGCCGCCGAACTGGCCCCGGACGAAATCTATGCCCTGGTGGATGACCTTCTTGCCGCCCACGGCGACTGGCTGCCGGCCTATCACCCAGATGAGCGCTACGCCGCCCCGGGCCTTGCCCCAACCAATGGCCAAGCACGCTCCTAACCCGGATATTTACATCAGCACAGAGTGGGCTGACGCCGGCTACGACTGCGACCATTGTGGCGGGCGCATCCTGCGGCGCACCGACCACGAAACTGGCCTGCGCGACCACACCTGTCTCCAGTGCGAGCAGTGCCGCTGCCAGTGGACGTTGGCGCGCCATCCGCTGCGCGTGGGCACGACGCCCGCCTGCCGCGCCGCCCAGCGTCGCCGCGCGAAGGCGGTCGAAACATTGGGCATGCTGCCGCGCTGGATGATCATTGTCCTGGCCGTGGTGGTGGTGCTGGCGCTGGCGCGGTTCGGGGGGGTGTTCTTGCGTCTGGGCGCGCCGGCGGTGCTGCTGGTTGTGGTGGCCGCGGTCGTCACCTATCGGCGACGGCGCGACGCGCGTTAGTGCCGTTCAGCTATTCGGCCGGCGCGTCGGCCTCTGGCCCAGCCACGGTCACCTCGATAGGCCCAAAGAGATAGCTCTGCGACGCCTGGGCCTCGCGCCTTTTGATCAGTTCCAGTAGTGCCAGGAGCGTCACGGCGATTTCCGTCCGGTCGCGCGGGTTGACCAGCACATCGTTGAACAGAAACGCCCGCCCACGCCCCAGCCGGGCGCGCAGCCGCCGCAACTGATCCTCGATGGTCAGCGTCCGTGGCTGGGCGACACTGAGAGCGCTCTCGCGCACTTCCGTCCGCGCCAGCACGGCCTGGAGCGCGCCCAACAGCGTGTTGACGTCCACGCCCGTGAGGTCTAGATGGCCCTCCAGCTGTGGCGGCGGGGCGACACGCAGGTAGGTGCGCAGGCCGCGCCGCTGTCGCCCATCCAGCCATTGAGCGGCCGTCTTGAAGCGTTTGTAGGCCCGCAACTGCCGCAGCAGCGCCTCGGTCGGGTCTTCCTCTTCCACTTCGTCACCGGGCAGAACGGGCGGACGTGGCAACAGGGCGCGGCTCTTGATCAGCAAGAGCCGCGCGCCGATGCTGATGAAGTCGATCAGACCCTCCAGCTGCTCGTCGCCCAGTTGCCGCACCTGCTCCAGATACTGGCCGGTCACCTGCACTAGGGAGACGGCGGTGATGTCCAGTTCCTCACGCTCGATGAGGTGTAGCAGCAGATCAAGGGGGCCGTTGAAGACGGGCAGTTCGACGCGGTACTGGTTCATCGTGGGCGCATGATACAGTAGACGAAACCGTTCATCTGCACGAGGTCAGTCGTCTCGTAGCGCTGGCCGATCACGTCGAGCACGGGCGACGGATAGAACTGAGCGCGCAAGACGACGGTATCGAACGCCTGCGCGTCGAGCATGGCCAGCATCTCAGTCAGATCGACGGCATTATTCGTATAGAGATTGAGCAGTTGTGTCGGGTTGGTAACTACGTCGCGGCCGAGGTAGAGGTTGAAACCGGCGTCTTCGCTGAAAGCGGCGGTGTCGCCCTGGGCGATGAGGGCGGCGATCTGTTGGCCGGCGCGGGTATCGGCCGCCGTGGGCGGGCGGCCCAGCAGCGTCGCCCCCACAGCATCGACGTAGGGAATGGCCTCCGGCGGCCGGGGCAGCGAACACGAGGTCTGCGGGGCGATCATCACTGCGTCTGGCTGTCCCAGGGCGCGGGCGACGGCGGCCAGCGCCGGCGTATGCGTGGGCATATGGAAGACCTGTCGTGCCTGCCAGAGGTAAAGCAGGGCGATGAGCGACGGCAGCAGCACCGCGGCCCAGGCAGCCATCCGTGGCGTGGGCCAGCGCCGCGCTGTGCTCCAACTCAGCCAGTGGTCAAAGGCCAGCCCGGAGAGGATACAGGCAGCGGCGATGGCTGTGGCGAAGTAGGACTCGCCCGCGCCCCACTTACCGGCCGTGACGCTATTGACCGTGGCAACGACGAACCAGATGGCATAAATCGACAGGCGTGTGGCGTAGAGTTGGTAGATGGCGTAGAGCGCCGCCGCGGTCACGAGGACGATATGCAGCCCGAACCACTGCCGGAACAGTCCCTCGGCCTGGCCAGGCACAAAGGGATTGAGGTTAGCGGTGATAGTATTGAGCATCCACTGCCCGTGGGTGGCGACGTTGATGCCCAGAAAGAGCAGGCCGGTGACGAGGGCAAAAGGCACGGCCCAACGGACGGCCCGCCACGGGCCGCGCAGGAAGAGGAAGAGGAAGACGGCGATGACGGTGGCGTAGGCCAGTTGTTTCGTGTAGCCAGCGGCGAGGAGCAGGAGCATGACGCCCAGCAGACCGAGGGTGCGGCGGCGGCCATCGCTTTCCTCACGCTCAATGACCACCGCCAGCGCCACCACCGCCAGCGTCTCGAACATGACCATGAACATGTGCTGCCGAAAAAGCGGGCCGACGTGGTAGACGTAGTTCGACGCCAGGAAGGCCAGCCCCGATAGGGCCGCCAGCCACCAACGGCCACGGGCACGGCCGGGGTCGTGGTCCCGGCCCCGCGGTTGCCCTCGGCCCACGGCATAGCCAATGGCCGCCGCCGTCAGTAGCGTGCCCAGAAAGCTGACCAGCCGCCCCGTCCAGTACTGCGGCCCGAACAGCCACACCAGCGGCACGGTGACGACGTGGAACAGGGGCGGGTAGTTGGACG
>DAOSMQ010000432.1:0-2766 GCA_035372725.1 Promineifilum sp. (SeqCode) | reverse complement strand
GGGCATAGAGGGCATCGAGGTCGTCGGGGACGGGGTGGCGGAGGAGGAGGCGGGGCGTTTCGAGAATGATCATTTGCGTTTCCATATACTGGATACTGGCTGACCCAGGGTTGTGGGCCGAATCGTACGCGAGATTTGGCGCCACGCCAAACGATGATTGCCGCGCCAAACAAAGCCAGTATGCTTGGACACGGTTCAAGCCAACAGGGAGATAACAGAATGAACTCAGACCGCATTGGCCTTCTCCACCCCGGCGAGATGGGTATCTCCGTCGCCGCCACGCTCCAGAACGGCGGCCAGACCGTCTATTGGGCCTCCACCGGCCGCAGCGCGCCGACGCGCGCCCGCGCCGAGCAGCACTCCCTGCGCGACGCCGGCACGCTGGCCGCGCTCTGCGCCGCCTGCCCGGTCATCGTCAGCGTCTGCCCGCCCCACGCGGCTGAGGCCGTCGCTGCCGACGTTCTGGCCAGCGGCTTCCGCGGCCTTTACCTGGACGCCAATGCCATTTCGCCGCAGCGAGCACAGCGCCTGGCCCAGAGCTTCGCCAGCGCTGGCGCAACCTTCGTCGATGGCGGCATCATCGGTGGTCCGGCGTGGCAGCCGGACACCACCTGGCTCTACCTGTCCGGCCCGGCCGCGGCCGAGGCAGCCACCCTATTCGCCGCCGGGCCGCTGGCGACGATCGTGCTAGACGGGCCAGCGGGCCAGGCCTCGGCGCTGAAGATGGTCTACGCTGCCTGGAGCAAAGGCACGACAGCCCTTCTCGCCGCCGTACTGGCCACGGCCGAGGCGCTGGACGTGCGCGGGCACCTGGAAACGCAGTGGGCGCGCGACGGCAGCGAACTGGCCACGACAGCCGCGCCCCGTGCCCGGCGCGTCACGCGTAAGGCGTGGCGATTTGCCGGCGAAATGGACGAGATCGCGGCTACGTTCGGCGCGGCCGGCCTGCCGGATGGCTTCCACCGCGCCGCGGCCGATGTCTACGGCCGGCTGGCCGCCTTCAAGGGGCGAGACGAGCCGCCGACGCTCGCTGAGGTTTTGAGGGCACTTCTGCCAACTACCGGGTTAGACAATTGACAGTGGCTCCCCTCTGCTGCTATAGTACTGTCATGTTCGGCTACCCGTGCAAGTACGTTCGCTTCGCCGCCGCCGGCCAGACACTCAGTCTGGTCGGGGACGTTGCTTGACGCGTAGACACAATCAGCGAACCGGCAACCGCCAGACTGAGTACTCGGTCTGGCGGTTTTTGTTTTTACCGGCCAGACCTGACAGGTGTTGGCGTTGGCGGCCAACGCCAACACCTGTCAGGTCTAAAAGTTATCTGCTAAAATCCGCCCGGAGTAACCATGAGACCGACAACCAGTAAGGAAATTCGACAAGCCTTTCTCGACTACTTCAACGAGCTTAAGCACGAGATCGTCCCCAGCGCGCCGCTGCCGCAAAAGGACAACCCGACGCTGTTGTTCACCAACGCCGGCATGAACCAGTTCGTCGATGTCTTCCTGGGCAAGGAGAAGCGCCCCTATAAGCGCGCCACCACCGCCCAGAAGGTCATGCGCGTGCAGGGCAAGCAAAACGACCTGGAGAACGTTGGCCCCTCGGCCCGCCACCACACCTTCTTCGAGATGTTGGGCAACTTCTCCTTCGGCGACTACTTCAAGCGCGAGGCCATTGACTACGCCTGGACTTTTCTGACTGGGGTCATGGAACTGGAGCCGGAGCGCCTCTTCGCCACAGTCTACACCGACGACGACGAGGCCGCCGCGCTGTGGCAGCGCTACCTGCCTGCTGAGCGCATCCTGCGCTTCGGCAAGAAGGACAACTTCTGGCAGATGGGCGACCTCGGCCCGTGCGGCCCCTGCTCGGAAGTCCACTACTACTCCGGCGACATGGCCACCATCACCCCCAGGGGCGTCAACAACGACGACTATCCGGACTATGTCGAGGTCTGGAATCTGGTCTTCATGCAGTACGACGCGCAGCCCGACGGCACGCTCGTGCCCCTACCCCACCCGTCGGTCGATACCGGCATGGGCATGGAGCGGCTGGTGCGCGTCATCCAGGGCGTGCCCAGCAATTACGAGACTGACCTGTTCACGCCAGCGCTGGCCCGCATCCAGGCGCTGTTGGGCGACAGCGACGCGCAGCGGGCGGAGAAGTACGTCGGCTATCGCGTCATCGCCGACCACGGCCGCGCGGCGACCTTCCTCATCGCCGACGGCGTCCAGCCGGGCAACACCGGCGCGGGCTACGTCCTGCGGATGATCATCCGCCGGGCGGCGCGCTTCGGCCGCAAGATCGGCTTCCACGAGCCGTTCCTGGGCCACGTCGCCCAGGTCTACATCGACGAGATGGGCGAAGCCTACCCAGAGTTGCGGCTGCGGCGCGACCTCATCCTCTACACGCTGGAGCGCGAGGAGACCCGCTTCAACCGCACTCTCGACAGCGGCCTGCTGCAACTCGACCGCATCCTCGACGAGCTGCACAGCCGCGGCGAGACGGTCGTACCCGGCGACGTGGCCTTCGCCCTCTACGCCACCCACGGCCTGCCGCTGGAACTGACGCGCGACGTGGCCCTGGAGCAGCACGGCATGAGTGTGGACGAGGACGGCTACACCGCGGCCCGCGAGCAGCATGCCCTGGCCAGCGGCAGCGGCGCGTTCGCCAACTACGTCGTCGGCCAGAGCGTCTACGGCGACATGCTCCACTCCCTGGTCAACACCGGCCAACTGGACGACAGCGGCGTGGACTACGACCCCTACACCG
>DAOSMQ010000431.1:0-2769 GCA_035372725.1 Promineifilum sp. (SeqCode) | reverse complement strand
GAGTTGTTGGCGCGGCTAGACTAGAACGGAGACCGGTCTTCTCCTGGATTGGCCGCGCACCTGTCAAGTCAATAGTCGCTCGACGACTTTGGCAAAGCCCCGATGGCGACAACTCCTGTCTGGACAGCGAGCGATCTCAAATGGTAAACTGAAGCATTCAGTCAACGATCGGTTCAGGCCCAGGACGTGACCTCTTCATGACCGACCCGGCCGCCCTCCACAACGCCTACGCCGCCGACTATGACGCGCAGGTGGCCGCCTACGAGAGTTTCATCGCCGAGGCGCTCTTCGGGCTGTGCTTCGCCTTCGTCCGGCCGGGCGAGCGGCTGCTGGACGTAGGCATCGGCAGCGGGCTGGCCGCCGCGCCCTTTGCCCGCGTCGGGCTACGCGTGTCGGGCATGGATTTCGCCGCGGCCATGCTTGACCTTTGCCGCGCCAAGGGCATTGCTGAAGACCTGCGGCAGCACGACTTACAACGCGCGCCCTGGCCCTACGCCACCGCTGCCTTCGACCACGCCATCTGCTGCGGCGTCTGCCACTTCGTGCCCACGCTGGAGAGCACCTTCAGCGAGGCGCGGCGTGTGCTGCGGCCGGGTGGCATCTTCGCCTTCACAACCAAGTGGCCCGACGCGCCGCTGCCGCCGGGCGTGCCCTTTGCCCGCGTGGCGGCCGGGGAGTTGGACGTGTTCAGCCATGCGCCGGAGCACGTCCAGTCCAGGTTAGACGCCGCCGGCTTCACCTGTCTCCGGCGGCTGCGCTGCTTTGTCGGGCAGGATATCTTTGGCGTCTGGATCGCCCGCCGGGGCAAAGGAGAGTGACCATGAGCGCCGACATTCCAGCCGAGTTTCTTGACCTGGTAGACGGCCCGCCGGTGGCCGCGCTGAGCACGCTGATGCCCAACGGCGGGCCACAGACCACAGCCGTCTGGTGCGACTTCGATGGCGCATACGTGCGCGTCAACACGATGCGCGGCTTTCGCAAGGAGCGCAACATGCGGCTCAACCCGCGCGTCACCCTGCTGTGCTTCGACCCGCGCGAGCCGCTGCGCTATGTGGAGGTGCGCGGCGTCGTCGCGGAGATGACTGAGGCCGGCGCGCGGGAGCACCTCGACGGCCTATCTCTGCGTTACACCGGCCTGACGCCCTACTTCGGCGGCTGTGTGCCGGCCGAACTGGCGGCCACGGAGACGCCCGTCCTTTGCCGCATCCGGCCGGTGCATGTTGTGTGCCTGGACGCGCGGGAGTGACCCCATGACCCAACCCATCCCCGCCTCCCACAGCGACCTGCTGGCCCGGCCCGTCCACGCCGTGCTGACAACGCTCATGCCCGACGGCCAGCCGCAATCGTGCCTGATGTGGTGCGACAGCGACGGCGAATGCGCGCGCGTCAACACCACTCTGGAGCGTCAGAAGGGCCACAACCTGAGCCGCGACCCGCGGGCCACCCTGCTGCTCATGGACCCCGACGACACCAGCCGCTTCATGGAGTTGCGGGGCGAGATGGAATTGCTGACCGAGGGCGCGCTTGAGCATCTGGATGCCCTGACGCGCAAGTACACCGCCCACCCACAGTTCTACGGCTACGTCTATCCAGAGCAACAGCGCGATCGCGAAACCCGCGTGATTGGCCGTCTTATCGCCGCCAAGATCACGCTGGACGCCATCCACCGCGAAAGGAAAGATTAGGAGGTTTACGATGAGAGCCAGGAAGCTATCTGTTCTTGCCGTTCTGCTGCTGGCACTGGCCGCCTGCGCCGGCCTGCGCGGCGTCGAGAGCGGCGACATTACCGCCCAAGCCGAGGAGACGCAAAGCGTCATCGTCCCCGGCGTGCCCACGCTGACGGTCAATCACTTCGCCGGCGATCTGACCATCCGTGACGGCGCGGCCGACAAGATCACCGCCCACGTGACCCGGCAGAGCACCCTCAGCGACGCCGCCGCGGCCGAGGCCAGTCTGGCAGACATCACCGTGGCCTTCAGCCAGAGCGGCAGCGACGTCACCCTTGACGTCGAGGTGCCCAAAAAGCTGACGAACGAGATCAACGACCTGCTGGCCATCGTCGAACTGGAAGTGCCGCCGGGCACGACGCTGTTCCTCAACCAGGGCGGCGGCAACGTCGTCGTTGAGCAACCGTCGGGCGACGTGACCATCGATGCCGGCGCGGGCGACTTCACTGTGACCCTGCCGGCCGACGCCGCCTTCCGGCTCATTGTGGCCGGCGGCGTGGCCAAGGTGGCCAGCGACTTCGAGGGCGTGCCCTCTGGCGGTCTGGCCGCCGACATCGACACGACCGTGGGCGACAACCCGACGCAGACGCTGACCTTCAACGTCGGCGCGGGCCAGGTGAATCTGCGCCACGCCGACTAAACGACGGCCGCGACCCCTAGCGCCGCGCGGCGGCTTCGGCGTCGGCCTCGGCTTTTAGTTCGGCACGCAGTTCGGTCGAGGACACGTCGGCGTGGAACAGGCTCGCGGGGATGGGCGCGAACAGGGCCGCATAGCCGGCCGGCAGCGCCAGCTCGGCCAGTTCGTGGAACGCGCCATCGGCCCCCTCACGCCCGGCAACCAGAAAGCGGTTGCCCCGCGCGCGCACTTCGTCCAGCGCGGCCAGCATGCCCGCCTGACTGTCGCCGTAGTAGCGCGGCTGGATGACGCGCGCGGCCGTGTCGAAGCCGACGACAAAGACAGCCCCCGGATAGAGGCGCGCCTTTTCGACGAACGTCGGCGCGTTGCCGGCGTAGGCCGCGTAGCGCCCGGCGAACTGGCTCA
>DAOSMQ010000430.1:0-2774 GCA_035372725.1 Promineifilum sp. (SeqCode) | reverse complement strand
TGGACCAGATGCTGGTCATGCGGCCCATTCCCGGCTGGAGCCGCTACGAGACGCCAGTGCGTAACCTGTACCTCTGTGGCGCGGGGGCGCACCCCGGCGGCGGCGTGACTGGCGCGCCGGGCTACAACGCGGCGCGGGCCGTCCTGGCGGCCCGCTGACAGCGGAGCGAGCGCCTGAGGCCGCGCTCGCCGGCGCAACCCGCATGAGCGATCTCCGTAGAGGGGATGGGATGTTGTCATGATGATCAGCCGCGTGCCCAGCCGGGGCCGCCCGATCGCCTAGCACAGGAGTGGAGTAAACACAATGCTTCGCAAGCTCGCCCTTGTACTATTGCTCATTGCCCTCTTCTTCTCGCTGGCCGCCCAGAGCGACAAAAGCTACAGCGCCGACCGCTTCGACGTTGATGTGGCCGCGCAGGCCGACCGCTCGTTGCTCGTTACGGAGACCGTGGCCTTCCGTTTTGTCGGGGGGCCGTTCAGCTTCGTCTTCCGCGAATTGCCGACCGACCACACCGACGGCATCACCAACATCGTCGCCGGAGTGGACGGCGTGCCGTGGCCGGAAGGAACTGGCCCCGGGCAGGTCGAGATCACCGGCCGCAATCCTATTGTCATCACCTGGCATCTGTCGCCTACGTCCGACGTCGTGCAGAACTTTACCCTGTCCTACCAGGTGCTCGGCGTCGTCCGGCGCGGGGAACAGGCCGACGTGCTCGACTGGCAAGCGCTGCCGGACGAGTACGAGTACGACATCGCCAGCAGCACCGTGACGGTCAACTACCCGACCGGCATGACCCTGCAAGGCGAGCCGGAAGTGCTGGCCGGCAAGGCCGACTTCGCCAGCAGCGGCAATCGGGTCGTCTTCACCCAGGGCAACCTGTCGGCCGGCGATCCGTTGGTCGTGCGCCTCTCCTTTCCGCCGGGCAGCTTCGCCGGCGCGCCGCCGGCCTGGCAGACACAGCGGGAGGCCCAGAACCGCTGGTCATGGGCCTGGATCGCCGCCGCCGTCGCCACCCTCATCGGTGGACTGCTGGCCATCTTCGCCGGCATGCGCGGCTTTAGCCAGCCGACACGCAAGCCCGACGCGCTGCTGCACAAGCCGCCCGTAGACTTGCCGCCGGCCCTGGCCGGCTGGCTGTTCAACCAGTCCATCACCTGGCCCCACGGCCTGGCGACGCTACTCGACCTGGCCGGCCGCGGCGTCGTGGCCATTGAGGAGGCCACCGAGAAGAAGTGGTACCGGTCGGCCGACTTCCTCATCACGCTGCTGAAGCAACCGGCCGACGCTCGCCCCCACGAGCGCGCCCTGCTCGACCTGCTCTTCACCGACCGCTCTAGCGCGCCCCAAAACGCCATTAGGATGTCGGACATGGGCCGGCTGATCACCTCCTCGCGCTGGAAGACCTACACCGAGAGCCTGGAAACCGAAGCCGACGCCCAGGGTCTCATTAGCGCCGAGGCCAAGCAGCGGCGCAACCGCTTCTTGACTTGGGGCGTGATGCTCTTGTTCCTCGCGGGCGCGATCATGCTGGTGATATTCCTGGTTGGCTCTCTGTTTGGCTGGTGGCCCTTTTTGCTGGCCGCCGCCGTGGCGCTGCTGGCCCTGGTCGCGTTCATTGCCGGCGCGGCTGTCTCGCCGCTGTCCGACCGCGGCACGGAACTGGTCGAGACCTTTGCGCCTTTCCGCCGTTTCATCGAGCAAGTCTCCCGTGGTAAGATAGAAGTGCCCGACCCGGCGTACTACGAAGCGCACTTGCCCTATGCCACCGCCTTTGGCTATGCCGTGCCCTGGGTTAAGAAGCAGGTTGATGAGGGTTACAGCGAAGTACCGGCGTACTTCCACGCCCTCAACGCGGACGACGGCGCTCATGTCGCCGCCTGGTTGGTCGCCGTCACAGCGGCCACGAACTCCGGCGGGTCGGCTGCGCCCGCTTCGGCTGCGGGCGCAGCCGGGGCCGGGGCGGCCGGCGGTGGGGCCAGCGGCGCGGGTTAAGCGCATCCCACGGGTGCGATAAAGAGCTGTTGTCTGTTCTCAGGAAGGATTGGAGGTCTGTCATGAAGCGAGTGTATGGTCTGTTGTTGGTGCTGGCTCTGGTGATGCTGGCCGGCTGCGGTCTGGTTAGCACGGGCGAATCGGCCGCCGAAAAAGCGACCGAGATCGCCACGTTCGATATTCCCGCCGGCTATACCCCCGACGTGGGCATGGATCTGGCCGGCACGGTCATGGTTGGCTATAGCAACGCCGCCGAAAATGGCCACATCTACCTGATTCAGGCGCCCGCGTCGTCCAATCTGAGCCAGGCGCAATTGGAGCAATCCTTGCGAGACGCGCTGAACTCGTCCCAGGATGCCACGGTGGACACGGTCGATCTGGAGGAAATGGCTATGACCATTCGCGGCGAAGAAGTGACCGCCACGGTGGGCACGGCCACCGGCCAGAACGATACGACCATGCGCGTCCTGACTGTACCCTTTACCGGTAACGGCGGGCCGGCGCTGCTGCTGATCCAGACAGCCGAGGCAAGTTGGGACCAGGCGACCATCGATGATTTCATCGCTTCGTTCCGCTAATCAATGGCCATGAGTAACGCGACGACAGTCGAACGGGTTCGCGCGCACCTGGCGGCGCTGGTGCGCTGGCCGGGGGGCCGCCCGGTCGGCTCGCCCGCCAACTACGCCGCCCAGGACACCATCGCTGCCGCGCTGGCCGCCGCCGGCTACGAGGTGGAACAACAGGACTTCGTCTGTCTGACCTGGCGGCTGGAAGAGGCCGGA
>DAOSMQ010000429.1:0-2790 GCA_035372725.1 Promineifilum sp. (SeqCode) | reverse complement strand
GGCCGCCGTGGGGCTGCTGGCCGTACTGGGGCTGGCAGCCTGGCGGGCGGGGCGGCGCGGCTGTGGGTTTTCGCGCTTGGCTGGACTGTGCTGGCGGCGCTGCCGTCGCTGCTGTTCCTCGCCCCGGCCTACGTCTACGGCAGCCCGCGGCTGAGCTATCTGCCGGCCGTCGGCGTCGGCCTGCTCTGGGCGCTGCCGCTGTTGTGGTTGCGGCGGCGGCTGCGCGTGGGCGGGGCGGCGTTGGCCGTGCTGACGGGCGTGGCCGCAGGGGCGCTGCTGTGGCCGGCGCGGCCGTTTGTCGTCTGCCAGCTTGACTTCTACGCCGACACCAGCCGCATGGCCCGCCAGATGGGGGCCATTGGCGCGTCCGCCCCCGCCGGGCGCGAACTCGTCTTCGTCAACGCGCCCTTCTTCTTCAGTTCCACGGCCGCCCGCCCCGACGGCTGCCCCAGCGCCTTCCCGTGGACGCCCACCGGCGGCATCCTCATCCCGCCCTACGCCCAACCGCGCGACTTCGTGCGCTTCAACGGCGGGCCAGACCGGGCGGCGACGGGCGTGACCTTCGCCGGCTATGCGCCCGGCTGGCGGACGTTCGGGCCGGAGATCGACGGCGACGGCTTGCGGGCCGCGGCGGGCGAGAGCGCCGTCTACGTCTTCGACCTCGGCCGCGGCAACTTCGTTGACCTGGCCGCCGCCTGGCAGCCGGGCAACGCACCCACTGCCTCGCCACTGGCGACCTTTGGCGACGCGCTGGCGCTGGCCGGCGGGACGGCGACAGCGGCAGCGGCGAGCGAGACACTGAATGTGCGTCTCGACTGGCGCGTGCTGGCCGCGCCGCCCTTCCTGCCGGCCGTCTTTGTCCACGTCTACGACGATGGCGGCGTGTTGGTGGCCCAGAGCGACGGCCCGCCGGCCGGCGGGCTGGTCCCGCTGGCGCTGTGGCGGCCGGGCGACGGCCTGAGCGACATGCGGCGGCTCGACCTGAGCGCGCTGCCGCCGGGCAACTACGTCGTTGCCGTGGGTGTCTACAACCCGGCCGACGGGTTGCGCTTGCCGGCCGTCGCCGGTGGCGCGCGCCTGCCCGACGACGTGTGGTGGCTTCAAACCTTTACCAAATAGCTCCAGAGAAGACCCGAATGGGTGCTTAGCATCCGCTCACGTCTGGCTCACATCTAATTTAGGAAGCGGGTCTATACTCTTAAATGAAGTCGCCAAGAATGCGTGCAGCCCCGGTTCCCCCTCCTGGCCGGGGCTGTACGCGTTTCTGGGCGCTTTTTCGTTTCAGCCGTAGGCCAGGCTCTCGCGGACGCTGATGCGGCTGGCCCCGTGGGCGGGGATGAGCGAGGACAGGAAGGCGATGGCCAGCACGGCCAGCAGCCAGATGAAGACCGCGCCGGTGTTGAAGGCGAAGTCGAGGTCGGTGCGGAAGATCGTCTGCCCCAGCAGGGCCGAGACTGGCCGGGCGACGAGATAGGCCAGCGGCACGGCCACCAGCCAGCTCATCAGCCCTTGCAACACCCCCTCCAAAACGAACATCGTCATGATGACCGCCGACGTGCCGCCCAGCGAGCGCAGCACACCGATCTCGCGCGTCCGTTCGACGACGCTGATCGACAGCGACCCCATCAGGCCGATGCCGCCGACGACGCCCATGACAATGGCCACGCTGAAGAGCATCTGGTTGACGATGCTGAAAGTGTTGTAGGCGTAGACGCGGTCTTCGGCGTTGGTGCGGCTGAAGAAGGGATTGACCTCGACGTTGTAGGTTTTCAGGTATTGATCCAGCCCGCTCATGAGCGCCTCAATGCCGGCCGGGCTGCGGTCGGCGGCGCGGATGACGATCTGGTTGGCGCGGTTGGCGCGGCGGGTGACGTCGACGACGGCCGTGGCCGGCGCGTAGATCGAGTCGGTGCTGAACACATCGGGCGAGATGGCCTGATACGTGCCGACGACCTCAAAGTCGGCCTGGCCCAGGTCGCCCAGATCAACGGTGATGACGTCGCCGACGGCCAGGTCGTTGAACTCGGCCGTCTCGCGGCTGACGACGGCGACGCGGCCGGTGTCGTCTGGCGACAGCCAGCGCCCGCTGATGATGAGCGGCTGGTAGAACGTGCTGCCGGCGGGGATGCCGAACAACTCCGCCCCCAGGCCGCCGGTGTCCTGCACTTCCTCCCCTTCGCGCATCACCGTGCCGCTGACCGAGTACCACGGTTCGGCGGCCACGACGCCGGGGTAGTGGCTGACCAGGTCGACCAGCCGGTCGGAGCGGTGGGGCTGGAAGAAGAACAGGCGCAGGTCGTAGTCGCGGCGGTTCAACTCCATGTCCAGCGTGTGGGTCATCGACGCCGACAGCGTCAGGACCATCAGGAACATCGTCCCCGCCAGCACGAGAACAAGCTGCGTCAGCAGCAGCCGCCCCTTGCGGCGAAACATGTTGCCCAGGGCGATGGTGTAGGGCGAGGGCAGGACGCGCTCGGCCAGGCGCTCGACGGTCTGGTCGAAGCGGGTGGAGCCGAAGTCGCCGCCGAGGCCATAGCTGGCCAGCGCCTCGCGCACGGAGATGGCCGCGCCGCGCATGACCGGCCACAGCGCCGCCAGCAGCGGGGCCAGGATGGCCGAGAGCACCTGCCAGATCACCGCCCGCGTCGAGAAACGGAAGCCGACGTAGTCGATGTTGAACAGCAGGAGCAGTTGCTTGGTGGTCAGAAAGGCCATAGCCATACCCGCCGGCAGGGCAATGACCAACGCCAACAGGCCGAAGATGAGCACGCCCAGCAGGTAGACGCGGGC
>DAOSMQ010000428.1:0-2792 GCA_035372725.1 Promineifilum sp. (SeqCode) | reverse complement strand
GATATGCGCCGCATGGACGCGATCGAGTGGATCGACCGGGAGAACTGCCGCGCCTGCGTCCAGGCCGGCATCACCGGCAGCCACCTGGAGGAGCGGCTGGCGGCCGAGGGCTTCACCTGCGGCCACGAGCCGGACAGCGTCGAACTATCGACCCTGGGCGGCTGGATTGCCACCAACGCCAGCGGCATGAAGAAGAACCGCTACGGCAATATCGAGGACATCGTTGAGAGCGTCACCCTGGTGACGCCACGTGGCCTCATTGAGCAACTCATGCCCATGCCGCGCGTGTCCATGGGCATTGAGCCGAAGCATGTCGCCTTCGGTAGCGAGGGCAACCTGGGCATCATCACCCGCGCGGTGATCAAGATCCACAGGCTGCCAGAGGTGAAGCGCTATGGCTCCTACGTCTTTAAGGACTTTCGCACGGGCACAGCCTTCCTCCACGACCTGGCCCAGGCGGGCGTGCTGCCGGCCAGCATCCGGCTGGTCGATAACGTCCAGTTCCGCTTTGGGCAGGCGCTGAAGGGGCAGCCGACAAGCAGCGACAAGCTGATGGGCGCGGCGCAGAAGACGTTCCTCTTCTCCGTCAAGGGCTTCGACCCGCACGAGATCGTCGCCGCGACGATCGTCATGGAAGGTACGGCCGAGGAGGTCGAGCACCAGGCGGCGATGGTCAAGCGCTATGCCGCGCGGCATGGCGGCGTCTCCGGCGGCTCCCACAACGGCCAGCGCGGCTACATGCTGACCTACGCCATCGCCTACATCCGCGACTTCCTGACCGACTACCACATCATCGGCGAGACCTACGAGACGACCGTGCCCTGGAGCCGCATCCAGGAAGTGTGCGACGCCGTCGCCGAGCGGGCCACGGCCATGCATCGCCAGTTCGGGCTGCCGGGCCAGGCCTACGTCTCGCCGCGCATCACCCAGCTCTACCACACCGGCGTGTGCATCTACTTCACCCACGGCTTTTCGGCCAAGGGGGCCGAGGCCCCCGACCGCATCTTCGCCACCATCGAACATGCCATGCGCGAGACGATCATGGCCCACGGCGGCTCCATCAGCCACCATCACGGCATCGGCAAGCTGCGCCGCGACTTTCTGTCGCAGACGCTGACGCCGGCCAGCGTCGAGCTATTGCGCGAAGTCAAGGACGGCGTCGATCCCAACAACGTCTTCGGCATTGCCAACAACGTCTTTGCGCCGGAAACGAACGGCCACTAACCAACCGCGCCGACCGACGCCCCGACCGAACCATCGCAGCAAACATCCTATGACCTGGAAACGCGGACTCCTTGGCGCTTTGGTCGCCGTTGCCCTGCTGGCCGGCGGCGTGCTCGTCTACCGGCAGTTCTTCGGCCCGGCCTCCACGACGCCGGGGGCCGCGGCCACGCCCGCGCCGCCGTCGGCGGCCATCGCCGTGCCCAATGACGGCGCGGTGTCGGCCGAGGGGCAGATCGTGCCCGTGCGGCAGGCCAATCTGGTCTTCAGCGTGTCCGGTGTCGTGGCCGAGTACTTTGTTGCCGAGGGCGAAAGCGTCGCCGCGGGCGATCGCATCCTGCGTCTTGATGACACTGAGCAGCAGTTGGCCGTGGAGCGCGCCCAGGCGGCGCAGACCCAGGCCATCGCCAACCGGACCGCGGCCGGCAACAGCCTGGAGGCCGCCCAGACGAATCTGGAGGCCGTCGCGCTGGACGTGACCGCGGCCGAAGTTCAGTTGGGTCTGGCCCGCGCCGAACCACGCCCGCAGGAGATCGCCCTGAGCGAGGCCGAGTTGGCGTTGGCCGAGGCGCGGCTGGTTCAGGCCACAGCCGCCCAGGCGCTCGTCCTGGAGGGCGCGCCCGATTCGCGTGTCCGCGCCGCCGAGGCCGAACTGCGCGCCGCCGAGGCGCGGGCCATCCCGTCGCGCCTGCGCCTGGAGCAGGAGCGGCTGCGCGACGAGCCAGACGCCGACGCCCTGGCCCAGGCCGAGCGCGACTACAACGCTGCCCTGGCGGCTGTCGCCGCGGCCCAGCAGGCGCTGGACGAGCTGGCCGGCGGAGCAACGGCCGCCCAGCAGAGCGCCGCCGCCAGTGGCGTCAGCGCCGCCGCGGCCCAGCGCGACGCCGCCGCGACCGAGTTGGCGGCGTTGCGCGCCGGCCAGCGGCCGGAAGAGGTCGCCATCGCCGAGGCCCGGCTGGCCGCGGCGCGGGCGGCCGAGGCCGAAGCTCAGGCGCGCTCCCTGGCGGCCGACCGGGCTGCTCAAGTAGCCGCGACAGAGGTGACACGAGTACAGGAAGACCTGGGCGCCGCCTTCGTCGCCCTCCAACAGCGAACCTTGGTTGCCCCTTTCGACGGGACAGTAGCCGATTTTCCTTTCTCCGCCGGCGAGGTCGTCGGCGCGGGCGTGCCCGCCGCCATCCTGGCCGATTTCAGCAGCTGGTTGGTGGAGACAACCGATCTGACGGAGTTGGACGTGGCCGAGATCGCCACCGGCGCGCCGGCCCAGGTGCGCGCCGACGCCCTGCCAGATTTGGCCCTCAGCGGCGTCGTGACCGGCATTGCTCCTATCGCCCGCGAGGTGCGCGGCGATACGACCTACAAGGTCACCGTTCGCCTCGATGATGTCGTTGATGCGCCCCTGCGCTGGGGCATGACCGTCTTCGCCTCGTTCGACGAGGCCGCCCCGGCCGTGCTGTCCGCCGTGGCCCGCGAAAGCGGGGCAGTCCGCGCCGAGGGGCAACTGCTGCCGGAGCAATCGGCGGCGCTGTCGTTCCAGATGCCGGGGCGCGCGATCTTGACCGGTGTCCAGG
>DAOSMQ010000427.1:0-2799 GCA_035372725.1 Promineifilum sp. (SeqCode) | reverse complement strand
TCTCCGGCGGCCAGCGGCAGCGTGTCGCCGTCGGCCGGGCCATCGTCCGCGAGCCGGCAGTGTTCCTCATGGACGAGCCGCTGTCGAACCTGGACGCCAAGCTGCGCGTCTCTGCCCGCGCGGAGATCAGCAAGATTCACCAGCGCCTGGGCACGACCTTCATCTATGTCACCCACGACCAGGTAGAGGCCATGACTATGGGCGACCGCATCGCCGTGCTGGCCGACGGCATCTTGCAGCAGTGCGACACGCCGCGCAACCTGTACAACGAGCCGGTCAACGTCTTCGTCGCCGGCTTCATCGGCAGCCCGTCAATGAACTTCTTCAACGGCACGCTGGTCAACGAAGAGGGCCGCCAATTCATCGACACGGGCGATTTCCGCGTGCGCATCCCTGAGGATCGCAAGGAAGCCTTCGGCCCCTACTCCGGCAAGGAAGTTATCATGGGCATTCGTCCGGAACACGTCCACGCTCCGGAATTCGCGCCGCCGAGCATCAAGGCGGAGCCGGTCTCGGCCACCGTCGAGGTCGTCGAGTTGCTGGGGCACGAGTTGCATCTATACCTCAACTCCGGCCACAACAGCTTTGTCGGCACGGTCGACCCGCGTTTTGCCGTCCACACCGGCAACAAGATCGACATCGTCTTCGACATGAATAACGTTCATCTGTTCGACAAGGCCACCGAACTGGCTATCCGCTAGTCTGTTGACGATGACATCACCCCGCTAAAGGGCCGCCGCCCCCCAGGACGGCGGCCCTTGCCACTCCCCCGCCCCATGCCCGCAGCCCGCTACCGGCCCGGCCAATCCTTCCCCATCCAGTTCGCCTGGCGGCTGCCCGGCGGTGAGTACCTGCGCGCTGTCTTTCAGGCTGACGTGCTGGAACTGGCCCCATCGGCAGAGAAGTACGTCGTCCGGTTGAGCCAGCTCGTGGCCGGGCGAGAGGAGACGGCCGAGGGCCAACCCAAGCCGCCCGCCGCGCTGAGCCGCGACTACTGGCAGCTGGTCGGCGGGCTGATCGGCCGGCGCATCACCCTGGCCTATGAGGCCGACGACGGCCGCGCCCTCTATATGCGTCTGGAGACGCTGACGGGCGAACACAACTACTTCACCCGCTACGAAGACGCCACGGTCATTGCCCGCGGTATCGAGACGCGACTACAGCAGTTGCGCGCCCGCGGCGCGGTCGATTCGACCGAAGAGGAGTAGGCCCGGCTAACGAAAAACGCGGCCGGGATACTCACACCCCGGCCGCGTTGTGGTTTGTGGCGCACGAATGACGGACTATTTGTCCGGGAAAACGCGCCGCCACAGGTCCGTTTGCAATAAGTTGTCGGGATCGCAACGCCGTTTCAACTCGTGGAAGGCGGCGATGCGCTCGTCGCCCAGGTAGGCGCGGGCGACTTCCGGCCGCAGCGTGCTGTCTTTGGCGAAATAGAAGCGCCCGCCCGCGGCCAGAACGATCTCGTCCAGTTCCTGCGTCAGCCACTTCATGCGTTGCCGGTTATCGTTGGTCACGCGGAAGTCCATCGCCATCGAAAAGCCATCGACGGCATAGGACAACAGGAAGTCATCCGGCTTGTGCCGCTTCAGCACGGTCAGATAGTTGGGCAGGCCGCGCCGCTGGCACAGGGCCAGGATCGCGCCGAAGGCGTCCTCGGCCGTCTCCTTGGGAATGAACGGCTGATACTGGATGAGGCCGCCCGGCGAGTAGGCGCGCTTGAAGTCGGGCACGTAGTCGAGCAGGAAGTGGAACTGCGCATGCGGCTGGCGATAGCGCTTGACACCGCTGACATTGCCCATCAGGAACTTGCCCTGGTTGACGACGCGGACGCCGATATCGCGCATCATCGGCCACATGAACATCCAGATGATCGACCGGGGCACGACGCCAAAGAGGTTCGGGCCGAGGTGCTGGTTCTCCAGGCGCAACGTCTGGGCCGGTGTGGGGTCGTCGCCGGGGGCCAGATAGTTGGCCCGGTGGACATCGCCGCGGCCCAGCGTCCGGCCGCCGGCCAGCGAGTCGAGCCAGCCGACGGTGTAGTCGGAGCGGCCGGTGTTCTCGTAGAAGTAGTCGAGCATCTCGCGCAGATTGCCGCGCGCGGTCGTCTCCACATCCAACAGACCGGAGTAAATGCGCTTCATCTGTATCGTCAGGCTGGTGAAGATGCCCAGCATGCCGAAGCCGCCGATGGCGGCGTAGAAGACGTCGCTGTTGGCTTCGCGGCTACAGGTGATCGTCTCGCCGGAGGCCAGCATCAGGTCGAACTCCAGGATATGGTCGCCCAGGGGGCCAGCCTTGTAGGCGTTCTTGCCATGGACGTTCATGGCCGCCGAGCCGCCCATAGTGGTGAAGCTCGTACCCGTCGCCACCGGCGGCCACCAGCCGTCTTCCAGGATGTACTGCCACAACTCCGACAGGGTAACGCCCGGTTCCACGCGAATGACGCCGGTTTCTGGGTTCCAGTCCAGAACGCGGTTCATGCGTCGCAGATCGACAACGATATTCTCGGTGTTCATGGCCGCATCGCCGCGCGGGGCGGCCGAACTCGGCACGTTGCCGAGGGCGACGCGCGACGGTGCGGACACGCGGCCCTCGACAGGTGTGACCGAGGTCACGAAACATCTGAAAGTGGGCCCGGAGGGGCTCGAACCCACGACCCGCGGATTAAAAGTCCGATGCTCTACCGACTGAGCTAGCGGCCCGCCCGTCCAGCCTACTTCGCTCCAGCGGGCGTGAACGCTCAGCCGCCGGACCCCACGACCTCGGCCCCGGCCGCCTCGATCTCCGCGAGCGCGG
>DAOSMQ010000426.1:0-2807 GCA_035372725.1 Promineifilum sp. (SeqCode) | reverse complement strand
GGAAGTCCTCGCGCGCGCCGTGGTTGGCCTGCACCAGCGCGCCGATCGTCCACGTACCGCTCTGCGTGGCCACGACACGCGAGGCCGTGCCGATACCGCCCTTGAACTCGTGGCAGATCATGCCCGTGCCGCCGCCAACGTTGCCCTCGGCCACCGGCCCGGCGGACACGTTGGCCAGGGCGCTGGTGACGTGCTCGGCCTTGACATGAAAGCCGTCCATGTCGTTGAGCCAGCCGTCCCACGTCTCGCCGACAACGGGCAGGCTCGACTGCTCGGTGTGGCCGCGCTCCTGGGCGTAGGCGATGAGCGCCTCGTGGACGGTGCCGACGTGGTGGGTGCTGGTCAGGGCGATGGGGTGGCTGAGCTGGCCCGACTCGTCCAGCCAGAGCAGGCCGGTCATCTCGCCGCAGCCGTTGAAGGAGTGGGACGCGCCGAACGACGGCTGCCGCCAGCTGTCATGGCCGCGGGGCATGATGATGGTGACGCCGGTGCGGGCCACGCGCGGCTCGTCGTAGACCAGCGTCGTATGGCCAACAAGCGTGCCGGCCACGTCGGTGATGGCGTTGTGGGGGCCGGGCGGGAATTCGCCGATGGTGATGCCGAGATCACGTAGTCTGGGTTTCGTCATGGCTTACCTTCAAACCAAATGGCGGGGAATGGACTTGACGTCCGCGCGAGCAAAGACGCGCGTATCGCCTTCATAGGCGTCCAGATGATGGCTGACGTGGAAGTGGGTGGCGTCGGCGCTCATGGCGCAGCGCGTTTCCACGCGCACGCGCCAGTCGCCGCGCTGCAATTCGAGGTGGCGGACGATATCGACGCGCAACGACAGCGGGTCGCCCTCGCGGACGCGGGTGATCTCAGTCACGCCGTCCTCGACCTCCATGCCGGAGCCGCTATAGCGCGTCCGGCCGCCGTCGTCCTCGATGCGTAGTTCCGTCCAGCCGTCAATGAGGTCGTGGCTGATGGTTTTGCGGCTGCGGCCGGGGCGCAACGCCTCGCGGGCGGCGGGCGCGGCCATCTCCGGCGGCGGGAAGTCGGCCAGGGCCGCGTCGGCCGGCGAGGGGACGCGCACAGGCAGGCGCAGACAGCAGCCGGCCCCAGCAAAGAGAGTGAGGGTCACTGCCTCTGGCGACGGCCAGGCGTGGCGCGTATAGACCGGCGAAATGGCCACGCGCCAGCGATGGCCCGCGGCCAGGCAGTGGCCGCTGACGTTCAACGGAACTGTGACGCGGTAGCACCGTCCCGGCTCCAACGGCTCCGGGAACTCGTGGCCGTCACGGTGGGTGAGGTTGAGCAGCCCCCAACTGACCAGCGTTGACGCGCCGTCGGGAGCCACGTCGCACAGGCGCACGGCCACCAACGCCAGCGGCTGGTCGGCGCTCAGCAGCAGTTCCACCTCCGGGTAGCCGAGGATGTCCTCCGGCGCGCCAGCCGGCGGGCTGTCGAAGGTCAGGCACTCGCCGTCGGCGGCGCGCTGGTCGCCCGGCCACTCGCCCGGCGTGCCATACGCGCCCCACTGGCCGACGTCCAGGCCGTAGCCGAGGCGTCCGCGGATACGCAGCGCGGCCTCGGCCTCCGGCCGGGCGCTCAAACGGCCGGCCGCGCCGTCGCCGGTCAGGTAGAGCGCCCGCGCACTGACGTTGGGCGACGGCCATGACGGCTCGGCCACCCAGCGGCCGGGCCGCTCGGCGTAGTAGGTTGCCGGGGGCACGCTGTCCTGCAGCCAGCAGCGCAACATCGGCTCGGCCATGATGCCCGTGTCGATGCCCTTCAGCCAGTAGTCCCACCACCGCAGGCTGTCCTGCAGGAAGCCGATGGCCGGGCCGGGGCCGCCCATCTCCGGGAACGTATGCGCCCACGGGCCGATCAGCCCCTTGCGCGGCCCGCTCAGCCCGGCCAGCAGGCGCGGCACGGAGTTATTGTAGCTGTCGGCCCAGCCGCCGACGGCGTAGACCGGCACGGCGATGGCGCGGTAGTCCTCGCCCACGGAGCCATGCCGCCAGTAGGCGTCGCGCGTCTGGTGGGCCAGCCACGTCTCGATGAACGGCGGCGAGCCGGCCAGTCGCTCCAGCCACATCGCCCGCCAGCGCTCGCCCACCCAGCGCGGATCGGGCGGCAGGGCATTGTAGGCGTGCATGACCGCCGACCAGGACAGCATCTGCGAGGTGATGACGCAGCCGCCCATGTAGTGAACATCGTCGGCGTAGCGGTCGTCGGTGAAGCCGATGACGACTACGGCCCGCAATGCCGGCGGCCGCCGCGCGGCCACCTGCAGGCTGTTGAACCCGCCCCAGGAGATGCCCATCATGCCCACATTGCCGTCGCACCACGGCTGCGCGGCGATCCAGGCGATGACGGCGACGGCGTCGTCGTGTTCCTGCGTCGTGTACTCGTCAAGGAGCACGCCGTCGGAGTCGCCGCTGCCACGCATATCGACGCGCAAGACAGCGTAGCCGTGGCCGGCGTAGTAGGGCTGGCGCAGGGCGTCGCGCACAATCGTGCCGTCGCTCTTGCGATAGGGCAGGAACTCCAGCAGGGCCGGCACGGGCGCGCCGGTGGCGTCGGCCGGCAGCCAGACGCGGGCGGCCAGGCGCGCGCCGTCGGGCAGGGGAATCCACAGGTTTTCGATTTCGCGGACGGGGCGGGGGAAGGCGGTGCGGGTGGTCATGGCGGAGGGATGAGGGATGAAGGATGAAGGAGAGACAGCCGGACAGGCAAGATACCTCTCTCTGACAAGCGCTCTAGCCTACATGCCATCATAGCCGCAGATGGTATAATCGTCAACGCGTTGTGAACACGTCGTT
>DAOSMQ010000425.1:0-2807 GCA_035372725.1 Promineifilum sp. (SeqCode) | reverse complement strand
AGGATGGGCGCGACGGCCGTCTTCAGTTCCACGCCGACCAGCAGCCCCGCGCCGCGCACCTCGACGACCAGCGGGCTGGCCAGGGCGCGCAACTGCTCGCGCAGGTATTGGCCATTGGCGGCCACGGCGGCCAGGAAAGCCGGGTCGCTAACGCGGTCGAAGACGACCTCGCCCGCCCGGCAGACGACCGGCCCGCCAGCAAAAGTGCTGCCGTGCTCGCCCGGGCCGACGGCCGCGGCCACGTCTTCGGTCAGCAAAATCGCGCCAATGGGCAGGCCGTTGGCCAGCGGCTTGGCCAGGGTCATGATGTCGGGCGTGACCCCGGCGGCTTCGTGCGCCCACAGCCGCCCCGTCCGCCCCAGGCCACACTGGATTTCATCGAAGATGAGCAGCGCTCCGTGTTGGTTGCACAGCGCCCGCAGGCCGCGCAGGAAGGCCGGCGTCGCGGCGTGGATGCCGCCCTCGCCCTGCACCGGCTCGACGACCACGGCGCAGGTAGCGTCGGAGATGAGCGCGGCGGCCGCGGCGAGGTCGTTGAACGGCGCGAAGCAGACGCCCGGCACCAGCGGCGCGAACGGCTCGCGGTAGGCGGCTTTGTAGGTGACCGACAGCGCGCCCATCGTCCGGCCGTGGAAGCTGCCGCTGAAGGCGACGATCTCGTGCTTGCCCTGGCCGCGGCCGCGCGTCCACTTGCGGGCGAACTTCAGCGCGCCTTCGATGGCCTCCGCGCCACTGTTGGTGAAGAAGACGCGGTCGGCGAAGGAGTGGGTCACCAGCCGCCGGGCCAGCCCGACCTGGGGGATGGTGTAGAAGAGGTTGCTGACGTGCGTCAGCGTCGCCGCCTGTTGGGCCACGGCGGCGGTCACGTCCGGGTCGGCGTGCCCCAGCGCGGCCACGGCGATGCCGGACATGAAGTCGAGGTAGCGGCGGCCGTCGGTGTCGAACAGGTAAGCGCCGTCGCCCCGGGCCAGCACGATGTCGGCCCGGCGGTAGGTCTGCATGAGATATTGGGATTCGTCGGTGATGATCGATTGGGTGTCCATAGTTGGTGGTCAGTGGTCGGTAAGCCAGTGGGTCAGTAGGTCAGTGGGTCAGTAGGTCTGTGGTCTGTCGTCTGTCGTCCGTGGTCAGCGGTCGGCCGTCAGCGGTCGGCGGTCAGCCCTGGGTGGAAGACTGTCCCGGCCGCAGCGGCCAGCCCGGCGAGATCGACGATGCGCACGCGGGGGACGCCGCGGGCCAGGGCATCGAGGGCGGTGCGCACCTTGGGGATCATGCCGCCGCTGATGACGCCGTTGGCGATGAGCGCCTCGGCCGCGGCTGGCGTCAGTTGCGACAGCCGCTCGCCGCCGGCCAGCACGCCGGGCACATTGGAAACGAAATCGAGTTGCGCCGCCCCCAGCGCGGCGGCGATGGCCCCGGCGGCCTCGTCGGCGTTGACGTTGTAGGTCTGGCCGTCCTCGCCCAGGGAGATAGGCGAGACGACCGGGGTGATGCCCCCATCCAGCAGCCCGCGCAACAGATCGCCGCGCACGGCGGTCACCTCGCCCACCAGCCCCAGGTCAACCGTCGGGTGGCGCTTGCGGCGACAGGTCAGCAGCCGGCCGTCAACGCCGCTCAACCCGACGGCATCCAGCCCCGCGCCCAACAGCGCCCGGACGACCTGCTTGTTGGTGTGACCGGAGAGCACCATCTGGGCCACGGCCAGCGACCCGGCGTCGGTCACGCGCAGACCATCGACCTTAACCGGCTCGATGCCCAGCCGGCTCTGTAGCGTGGCGATGTCCTGCCCGCCGCCGTGGACGACGACCAGCGGCGCGTCCGCGGCCAATTGCGCCAGCCCCGCGGCCAGCGCCTCCAGAAAACCGCTGGCATTCATCTCGTTGCCGCCGATCTTGATGACGTGGACGCCGCCCGGCGCGTGCCCGTTGTCGCCGGTCATAGCAGCCCCGTCGTCTCGGCGCAGCCGAACATCGCGTTCATGTTCTGAACGGCCTGCCCGGCGGCCCCTTTGACCAGATTGTCGATGGCCGAGGTCAGGATGAGCGTCCGGCCGACCAGCTTCAGGCCGATGGCGCAGCGATTGGTGTGGTTGACGTGGGCCAGCGAGGCCGTCTCGCCCGGCGGCAGCACCTCGACGAACGGCTCGCCGTCGTAGGCGGCCCGGTAGCGCGCGCGCAGGTCGTCCTCGCTCGCGTCCGCGTCCAGCTGGGCGTAGATGGTGGAGAGGATGCCGCGCGGCACGGGTAGCAGGTGGGGGGAGAAGATCAGCGGCGGCGCGCCGGCCCGCCACTGGCCGATGGCCTGCTCCATCTCCGGCAGGTGGCGATGGGCGCGGCCGATCTTGTAGGCGCTGTAGTTGTCGGCCACCTCGACGAAGTGGCTCGTCTGCGTCGGCGTGCGGCCCGCGCCGCTGACGCCGGAGGCGCTGTCGGCGATGATCGGCCCGGCCAGAGGGATGCCGCTCAGCAGCAGCGGCCGCAGCGCCAGCAGGACGCTCGTCGGGTAGCAGCCGGGGTTGGCCACCAGCCGCGCCCCCGGCAGCGCCGCCCGGTTGACCTCAGTCAGGCCATAGACGGCCTCGGCCAGCAGTTCCGGCGCGGGGTGGTTGTGGGCATACCAGGCGCGATAGACCTCGGCGTCACGCAGGCGGAAGTCAGCGCTCAGGTCGATGACGCGCTTGCCCGCGGCCAGGGCGACGAGGGCCGTCTCCGCCGCGGCGGCGTGGGGCAGGCAGAGGAAGACGACGTCGGCCGCCTCCAGTGGCGCGTCCGCGCCGGCCAGCAGCGGCAGGGCCGGCGCACCGGGGA
>DAOSMQ010000424.1:0-2808 GCA_035372725.1 Promineifilum sp. (SeqCode) | reverse complement strand
GGCAGCAAGCGGCTAGTGCGCCAGGCCATCCAGTACGCCATCGACCACCAGCGGCCGTCGGTGACGCTGGTGCACAAGGGCAACATCATGAAGTTCACCGAGGGGGCCTTCAAGAACTGGGGCTATGAGGTGGCGACGCAGGAGTTTGGCGACGACACCGTGACCGAGGACGACCTGTGGAACAAGTACGACGGCCGCGTCCCGGCCGGCAAGATCCTCATCAACGACCGCATCGCCGACAACATGCTCCAGCAGATGATCACCCGCACGGACGAGTATAGCGTCCTGGCCACGCTGAACCTGAACGGTGACTACATCAGCGACGCCGCTGCGGCGCAGGTGGGCGGGCTGGGCATGGCCCCCGGCGGCAACATCGGCGACGGCCTGGCCCTGTTCGAGGCCACCCACGGCACGGCCCCCAAATACGCCGGCAAGGACATGGTCAACCCCGGTAGCCTCATCCTGAGCGGGGCGATGATGCTGGAGTACATGGGCTGGAACGAGGCCGCCGATCTGGTCGTCGAGGCGATGGGCAAGACCATTCAGGACAAGGTCGTGACCTACGACCTGCACCGGCAGATCGACGGGGCGACGAAGGTCAGCTCGTCGGGGTTTGCGCGGGCGATTGTGGAGAGGATGTAAGTTGGTTGTAGCGCGGGATGGTATCCCGCGGATATAAGTTGTAGCGCGGGATGGCATCCCGCGTCGCTGGCTTAGAGAAGACCTCTGAGGTTTGCCGCAAACCTCAGAGGTCTTGCCACTGATGTCGATGTCGACTTTCTACTTGTTATGCCGCAAAACAAACACCCCACCCGCCCCATCAGCCACGTAGACATAATCTCCGGCCACGGCCACGCCATTGGCCGTCCCCGGCGTGTCGTAGAATCCCACCGACACCGGCGCGGCCGGGTTGGCCACGTCGAGCACCCGCAGCCCGTCGCCCCAGGCGACGTAGAGGTAGCGCCCGGCCACAGCTACGTCGTTGGCCCACCAGTTGGCCTCCTCGATGCCCTCGTCCACAACCCCTACCTGCACCGGCGCGGCCGGGTTGCTCACGTCGAGGATGCGTACTTCGTTGCGGTCGGTGACATAGACATAGCGCCCGGCCGCGGCCACGCCGCGCACGTTGTCGCCCGTATCGAAGTAGCTGACCTGCGCCGGCGCGGCCGGGTTGGCAATGTTGACGATGTAAAGCCCCTGCGCGCCGCCAACATAAGCATAGGCTCCCTCGACGGCTACGGTGATGGCGTATTCGATGTTGTGGAAGCCGACCTGCGCCGGCGCGGCCGGGTTGCTGACGTCGATCACACGCAGGCCGTCTGACCCAGCGGCGACGTAGGCATAGCGCCCAACAACAAACACGTCGTTCATGACGAGTCCCTGGTCAAGCCCGCCCGCCAGTGTCGGCCCAGCCGGGTTGGTTACGTTCACTATCTCCAGGCCCACATCGCTGGCCAGGTAAGCGTATTGTCCGCTGAGCGAAACGCCGGAGGTGCGGCCGATGCTACCATAGAAACTGGTGTCGGCCGGGACGGCCGGGTTGGATACGTTGATGATCCGCAGGCCGGACGAGTAAGCGATGGAGTAGGCGTAATTGCCGACTACGGCTATATCGTGGGAATCTCCCGGCGTCTGGAAGGTTCCGACCCATTGAATTTGGGAAGGATCCGCGGTGTTGAGGATCGTTAGCGACTGTGCTGCGGCGATGTAGGCATAGCCACCCGCCACGGCCACGTCGGCAAACTCACCATTGCTGGTCCAATAGTCGTCGCTGACGACGGGCGCCGCCGGATTGGCAACGTTCACCAATTGCAGGCCCGAATAGCCAGCTACGTAAACGGTCTGGCCGGCCACGGCGACCGAGTTGCTCCAGCCGATCTCGGTGGAACCCGTCTCAAACGGCGCGGCCGGGTTGGCGATGTTGACCACGCGCAAGAGGCCGCCTCCGCCACCGTAGTAATCTGCTTCTGTCAGGTAAGCGTACGGCCCGCTAACAGCTACGTGATCTAGATATGGGAGCGTCGCGTCCAGAGAGCCGACCTCGACCGGCGCGGCCGGGTTGGCCACGTTGATAATGCGCAGTCCAGCCCCGCCGTTGGTGATGAAGGCGTAGTTGCCGGCTACCGCTACGTCGTAGACGAGCCAGTTGTTGTCGAAATAGCCAATTTCGACCGGCGCGGCCGGGTTAACCACGTTGATGAGGCGCAGACCACCGTCAAGGTCGGCCACGTAGAGGATGTTGCCGGCAAGGGTCATTTTCTGAGCGCTGCCCGGCGTGTCCATGGTCGTGACAATCACCGGCTCGGCCGGGTTGCTGATATTGACAACGCGCAGGCCGTCGTCGCCGACCGCTGCATAGGCATAATCTCCGCCCACGGCCACGTCCTCAATGACCGACGATAGCAGCGTCGTCTGGCCCAGCAGCGCCGGCGCGGCCGGGTTGGCCACGTCGAGCACGGCCAGCCGCGCGCCCAGGCCGGCGTAGGCCAGGTTGCCGCGCACGGCCACGGCCTGTAACCCGCCGCCAAACTGGCCGGCGAACTGCACCGGCTCGAACACCGTCCCGTTGCTGATGACAGGCAACAGGAGCGTATAGCCGGTCGTCTGGCGCGTGGCGGTGGCGGTGGCGGTTGGCGTGCGCGTTGGTGTCCGCGTGGCGGTGGCGGTCGGGGTACGGGTGGCCGTGGTGGTTGGCGTGCGCGTCGGCGTCGCCGTCAGAGTGCCGGTAGCGGTTGGCGTGCGCGTGGCCGTCACCGTCGGGGTGCGGGTCGTTGTCGCGGTTGGGGTGCGGGTAGCGGTAGTGGTTGC
>DAOSMQ010000423.1:0-2822 GCA_035372725.1 Promineifilum sp. (SeqCode) | reverse complement strand
CGGCAATCAGTTCGCGCCGCAGCCACCACCAGCCGAAGAACACGCTCAGCGGCGCGTGCCAGGCCAGCGGCGTGTAGCTGGCGCTGAACCAGGCCAGCGGCCCACCCTCGTAGAGCGTGCTGGTCAGCATCCCCTCGGCGACGAAGCCGAAAACCGCTCCGGCCAGGAAGACGGCCGCCGGCCGGCGCACGCGGAAGGCAGCGACGACGGCCAGCAGGATGGTGGCGGGGAAGAAGTAGCCCACCAGTAGGTCGAGGATGCCATAGCCGGTGACGTACCAGAAGAGCTTCTCGGAGAAAACGAGCAGAATGGCGGCCGACAGCAGCGCGAAGGCAATACGCCCCAGTGCCGGGCGCAGGCGCGCCATCCGTTCCACAGCGCGGCTCTTTACTGGCATTGCCCCCAGACCTGCTCCAGCAAGGGGCAAAGGTAGCCGTCGTGGGCGGCTCGCAGCTCCGCCCGCCTGGCGCGGCAGGGCACGCCGAACTCCGCCAGCGCCGCGATTAGCCCGCAGAGCGACAGCCCGACGACGTTTAGATAGCAGCCGTCCAGCGCGGCCACGGGAGCGAAAGCAGCGTATTGGATGGCATAGGCGCCGGCCTTGTCCAGTGGGTCGCCGGTGGCCACGTAGGCGTCGATCTCCGCCGGACTGTAAGCGCGCATGGTCACCGCCGTGGTGTGCAGCGCCCGCACCTCGCGCCCACTGGCCGTATCGACGACGCAAAGGCCGGTGTAGACCGCGTGTGTCTGGCCGCGCAGCGCCGTCAGCATGTGTCGGGCGTGGCCGGCGTCGGCCGGCTTGCCCAGGATGGCCCCGTCAAGGGCTACGGTCGTGTCGGCGGCAATGATCAGTGTGGGCGTGGTCGGCGTACCCAGCGCGCGGGCCGCGGCCTCTGCCTTCTGCGCCGCCGTTAGCTGCACATAGTCGGCCGGGCCGGCGCTCAGGTGAACGTCCTCGTCCACGTCAGCGACGTAGACCTCGAACGGGTAGCCTAGCAGCCTCAGCAATTGCCGCCGCCGCGGCGACTGCGAAGCCAGAACAAAGTGGTAGTCGTCCATCACCAATGAAAAAGAGACCGGTCTACCCAGAAGTATACCGGCCTCCTCGTCAGAGATTCCACTAGAGTCGGAACTACTTGACCTCGACAACCGCGCCGGCCTCTTCAAGGGTCTTCTTGGCCTCGGCCGCCTGTTCCTTAGTCACGGCTTCCATGATGACGCTCAAGCCTTCAACGGCGTCTTTGGCCTCTTTCAGGCCCAGGTTCGTCAGCGTGCGCACGGCCTTGATGACCTCGATCTTCTTCGGGCCGATGTCCTTCAGCTTGACGGAGAACTCCGTCTGCTCCTCGACTTCCTCGGCCGGCGCTGCGGCGCCACCGCCGGCCATCATGCCCGGCATCATGCCCATCGCCATCGGCGCGGCGGCGCTGACGCCCCATACCTCTTCCAGCTTCTTGGTCAGCTCGGCCGCTTCCAACAGGGTCAGGCTGCTCAGTTCCTGTACGATCTTGTCCAAATCTGCCATTGTCTTATATCACTCCTAGATTGCTTCTCGCGCGGACGTTGTGTCCGCCTTGTGTTGTCAATGGGTAAGATAGTCTCAAGCCTCTTAGGCCGCGGCGGCGTCCATTGTCGCCGGTGCGTCCGGCGCTGCGCCGCTGTCGTCCTTCTTGGCGTAGGCGTCCAGGACGTTGACGACCTGGCGCACACCATTGGCGACGGCTGAGACAATGCCCTGCGCGGGCGCACTGATCAGGCCCAGAATCTGGGCGCGGAGCTGGTCGAGCGAGGGCAGTGTGGCCAGCGACTCAACCTCTTTCGGGGTCAGCACGCGATTGCCGAGCATGCCGCCGACGATCTTCAGCTTGTCATTGGCCTTGGCCTGATCCACCAGTACCTTCGCCAGCGCTGAGGCCTCGCCCAGGGCGAAGCTCGTCGCCAACTGGCCGTTCAGCAGTTCGCTGGGCGGCACGTGGTCGGTCTGCTCTAAGGCAATGCCGAGCAGCGTGTTCTTGGTCACGTTGATCTGCCCGTTGGCGTCGCCGATCTTCAGCCGTAGCGCCTCCATCTCCTTGACAGTCATGCCGCCGTAGCGGGTCAGAAAGATGGCCGAACTGCGCTGGAGCAGGTCGCGATACTCGTTTACCAGCTCATCCTTGCGTTCCTTGTCGATTGCCAAAGGTTTTCACCTCCTCTGCAAGAAAAAATCCTCCGTACCGGCGCGGCCGATAGGAGGACTTTACAGGTCAGGCGGATGGCGTTGGCCACCCGGCGTGGGCTGTAGTGTCCTACCTCGGCCGGCAATATTAAGGGGCTTGCCAAATGGCGCCCCGCCGGCTGTCTCCGGTAGAGACTACGGTTGTTGATGTGCGTCTAGAGCGCGGCCTCCACCGGGTCAAGGCGAATGCCAGGCCCCATCGTGTTAGCGACCGTGATCTTCTGGATGTAGGTGCCCTTGGCCGCGGCCGGGCGGGCGCGTTTGACCGCGCCGATGAAGGCGGTCAGGTTCTCGTTCAACTGCTCCTGGCTGAAGCTGGCCTTGCCGATGGGCGCGTGGATGTTGGAGGTCTTGTCGACGCGGAACTCCACGCGGCCGGCCTTGGCCTCGTCGATCAGGCGGGGCAGGTCCGCGGCCGGGGCCACTGTGCCCGCGCGCGGGTTAGGCATCAGGCCGCGCGGGCCGAGCACGCGGCCCAGACGGCCGACCTCGTCCAGGCCAAGGAAAGCGCCGAGCGGGCCAACCGGCTCAAGAGCGAGTTCCTCACCAACATGTCCCACGAGTTCCGCACGCCGCTGCACGGCATCCTGTCCTACGCCAGCCT
>DAOSMQ010000422.1:0-2830 GCA_035372725.1 Promineifilum sp. (SeqCode) | reverse complement strand
GGTCAGTTCGCGCAGCGTCAGGAGCAAGGTGATGACCATGCTGGTGATCGTGCCGGCGTCGTTGTAAGCCGGGAAGAAGGCCGAAATGCTGAAATCGTTCTGGGCCATAGTCGCGTTGTGGCTGCCTGTGGCGGCCGTCCTAGAATCATACCCATTCCCGGCCCGTTCGCCTAGTCGCATCGGCCGCGCCGCTGTGCTATTATCGCCCTATCCTGCGGCCGGCGCGCCGGCCGCCCCAGCAGCAAACGACCATGTATCGAGGAGCAGAGCAGCCGGCCCACCCCGCGCCTAATTCCGTCGCCGACCCGCTCGCCGTGGAGCTGACCATTATCGTGCCAACGCGCAACGAGGTAGCTAACGTCGCCCCACTGCTCGATCGGCTGGGAGCCGCGTTGGCCGGGCGCTCTTTCGAGGTTCTATTCGTCGACGACAGTACCGACGCAACGCCCCAGGTCATCACTGCCGAAGCCGCGGCACGGCCGTTCCCGGTGCGGGTCATCGCTCGTCGGCCAGAGCAGCGCAATGGCCTGAGCGGAGCGGTTGTGGAGGGCATCGCCTCGGCCAGCGGGCGCTGGCTGTGCGTCATCGACGCCGACTTGCAACACCCGCCCGAACTCATTCCCCGCCTGTTGGCACAGGCCAGCCGCACCGGGGCCGATATCGTCGTCGCCAGCCGGCAGGCCAACCTGTTGGGGCCAGTCGGGCTGAGCCGGGCGCGGGCGTTCACGTCGCAGACGCTGACCATTCTGGCCCGCATGGTCTTCCCGCGCGTCCTGAAAAACGTCTCCGACCCGCTGACGGGCTTCTTTTTGGCCCGCCGCGCCGCCGTCGATCCGGCCGTCCTCCAGCCGGAGGGCTTCAAGATTTTGCTGGAGCTTCTCGCCCGCCATCCCGACCTGCGCGTCACCGAGCTGCATTTCGACTTCGCCCCGCGCCACGATGGCCAGAGCAAGGCCGGTCTCAATGAGGGCATGCGCTTTTTCCGCCACCTGACGCGGCTGCGCCTGACGGTTAACCAGCATCTCATTCGCTTCCTTTTGCTGATAGCCGGCATCATGGCCGGCAACCTGGCGCTTTTAGTGGCCCTGGCGGGCGGCGCGGGCTGGCCGGTGATGCGGGCCGCGGCTGTGGCCGGGGCCGCCACCGTTGCCGGCATGTTGGTGGGCGAGGCGTGGGTCTTCAGCGACCGGCCGCGCGGCCCGGCGCGGCGGCGTCTAGCCGGGGTGCTGCTGCTGGGCATGTTCTTCCTGCTGCTGCTCTACTTGCCCGGCATCTGGCTACTGGCCGTGCGCCTGGGCCTGCCCTACCCGCTGGCCGCGCTGGTGGCGATGCTGCTGGCCGGCTTTGTGTACTATGCCATCTCCGAGCAGTGGATCTGGACACGCGGGCTAATGATGCAACCACGGGCCAGCACCTACTACAATATCCACGGCATTCTGACAGTGGCTTCACAGGTTCCGCTCCCCGATCTGGCCACGTTCCAGACGGACGCAGAGCCGGCGCGCATCGACCTGCAACTACGCATCGACCGGCACGGCACGCCCAGCCGCGTGCCCAACGCCATCTGCTACGACGAGCATCTCGGCCGCTTCGGCTTCGGCCTGACTGTCATTCCGGGCGACTTCACCGAGATCGTCGTCTCGCCCTTGTTAGAGACTTCGCCGGCGTTTCTCTACACCAATGTCGTCGAACCGGTGCTGCGCTGGATGCTGCTGGCGCGCGGCCAAGCCCTGCCGCGGCTCGCCGGCGTTGTCATCGAGCCGGAGGCAAACGGCCCAGACAGTGGCCGGGCTATCCTTTTCGCCGGGCAGGCAGACATGGGCTATGGCCTTGCGCGGCTATGCGAAGAGGGGCGCGCCGCCTTCCTCGGCGACGACCGCCTCCTCCTCGGCCGCGACCGCCGCGCCCGCAGTTTCCCCAAGCCCGTCACCGCCCGCCGCGACCTGACGCCACCGACCGGCGCGCTGCGGGCGGCCCTCGCCCTGGGCCTCCAGCGCCTGCTCTACACCCGCCCTGTGCGCCGGCTGGGTCTGTGGCTCAGCAACCGCCACCTGCCCGCGGCGACGCTCAATACTTATCTGCAACGCCTTATCCCCCAGCCGAAGTATCCCCTCCACGAGCTTGTGCCCGGTCTGGCCTACGGCCAGTCCAGCCCACTCGGCCCCCTACTGTGGGTCGAGCGCGACGGCGCGACGACCACGCCTCTGGAGCAGATGCTCGACGAGGGCGACGGCGCGCTCGGCTTCCAGCCTTTCCCCCTGCTGCGCAGCGAACTGGCCCACTGGGACGGCCGCGACTGGGCCGCCGAGGAGCGGGCCATCCTTATCGCCGCCCTGGCCGGCTGTGAGCCGATCGCCTGGCGGCCGGCCGAGCGCTGGTGGGAGCAGATCGACCGGGCCATGCGCGCCGGAACAGCCGGGACGGCACTGGACCCGCACACGCTGGCGGTGGAGCCAGCCTGAGGAGTGTTTTCGGATATGGACTATCGCAAACCAGCCGTCTTCGGCGAGAATTGGTCCCCCAGCCGCTACCGTGTTCTGCCCCACTTTGCCGCCGAGCAGCAGGTTCTGGCCCGGCCCGACATCCAGCGCATCCTGGAGATCGGCTGCGGCAATGGCTGGAACATGAGCCGCTTCGCGCAGGATGGCCACGTCGCCTTCGGGCTAGACGTAGTGCCGGAGCGCGTCTCCCTGGCCGCGGCCCACGGCCCGGCCATGCTGGGCGACGGCCTGCGGCTGCCTGTCGGCGACGGCTGCCTGGACATGGTCTACATTCAACACGTCCTGCACCACATTGGCGATGTGGAGCGGGCATTGGCCGAAGTGCGGCG
>DAOSMQ010000421.1:0-2833 GCA_035372725.1 Promineifilum sp. (SeqCode) | reverse complement strand
GTTGCGCAAGAAGACATCGGCGTAGCCAGCCAGGCTGACGACGCCTTCCTGGATGCGCGCCCCGCCAGAGTCGTTGATGCCGATGACCGGCGCGCCGTTGCGCATGGCCATGTCCATGATCTTGCAGATCTTCTCGGCATGAACGCCGCTGAGGCTGCCGCCGAAGACAGTAAAGTCCTGGCTGAAGACGTAGACCAGGCGGCCGTCGATGGTTCCCCAGCCAGTGACGACGCTATCGCCCATGTATTTCTTCTTGTCCATGCCGAAGTTGGTCTCACGGTGGACGACCAGGGCATCCACTTCGCGGAAAGAGCCTTTGTCCAGCAGCAGATCGATGCGCTCGCGGGCGGTCAATTTGCCTTTGGCCTTCTGGGCCGCCAGCCGATCCTCACCGCCGCCGAGATGAGCCTGCTTTTTGAGTTGGCGGAGTTGTTCGATCTTAGGGTTCATAGGCTGCGCCGGTCAGCTACCTCCTGGGATCAATGGATTTATGTGGTTGTCGGTGCATTATATGACAAGGGGATGAGGCGTCCAAGTGAGGCACGGGCTGTCAGATCGACGCGCTCAGATCAAAAACCCTGTCTGGCGGGCCGGTTCCTTGCCGCGGCCACTGATTCGCGCTACCGTTTAGCGTCATGAGCGAGACACCAGATTGGGATAGTGCCTGGCAGGGATTAGAGCCGCAACAGCCGCGGTCGCGTCGTGGTTGCTATGGCTGGGCACTACTGGCAGCGGTATTACTCACCATTGCGGTGTTGGCCCTGGCCGTCTTTGCCCGGCAGCGCGGGGCCGGCGACGACACGGGCCTGTTGCTGCCCGGCACGGACGCGCCGGCCACGGCCGCCCCCGGCGAAACCCCGGCCAACCCCGCGGCCGAGAGCACACCCGCCGGCCCTGGCCTGGCTGCCACGGCAACGCTGCCCGGCGAGCTGCTGACGCCCTCGCCGCCGCCCGTGCCTGATGTCATCGCCGGCCGTTTCGCGCCCATTCTGGATGGCGACCCCACCGACTGGGCCAACATCCCCACCAACACCTCGCCCTACACGGTCTTTACTGGCGACGGCTGGGACGGCAGCGACGACCTGGGCGTGACCTGGCAGGTGGGCTGGGACGATGTCTATCTCTACTTCGCCTTCAGCATCGCCGACGAAGTCCACTCGCAGAGCCAGACCGGCAACCAGACCTTTCGCGGCGACAGCATCGAGTTGCAGATCGACGCCAATCGCGCCGGCGATTTCGGCCCCACGCTGAGCGCCGACGATTTCCAGATCAGCCTCTCGCCCGGCGACCTGGGTGGCCTACCGCCGTCGGCATGGCTGTTCCAGGGCACGGCCGGCGGCGACATGATCGACGCCCCGGCCGGGCAGACCATCACCGTAGCCGCGCGCCCCAGCGCCGATGGCTACACCCTGGAGGCAGCCGTCCCCTGGCACGACCTGGGCATCACCCCGGCGCCCGGCCTGGTCATTGGCCTGGCCGTCAACGCCAACGACAACGACCACCCGGGCACAGCGGCGCAAGAACTGATGAAGTCCAACGTCCCGGGCCGCCGCTTTGGCGACCCGACATCGTGGGGCACGCTGACGCTTCAGTGACGCGAAGCTTACAGGAGGCTTACGCCCGCCGGCGTTCTAATCACTCTCCAACGCACCCGGCATAAGATCGAGGGTAGCTTAGAATGATAGGAGCGATGACATGACCTACAAAGTGCAGAAGACCGACACGGAGTGGCGACAGGAGTTGACGCCGGAGCAGTACCACATTATGCGCGAGAAGGGCACCGAGCGGGCCTTTACCGGCGCGTTGTATTACAACAAGGAGAAGGGCATCTATAGCTGCGCTGCCTGCGGCGCGCCGCTATTTAGCTCGGAGCAGAAGTTCGAGTCTGGCACCGGCTGGCCGAGCTTCTGGGCACCCGCGAACGAGCAGAACGTCGGCCAGCAGACCGACCGCAGCCTGTTCATGGTGCGCACCGAGGTGCATTGCGCCAACTGCGGCGCACACCTGGGCCACCTCTTCGACGACGGCCCGCAGCCGACAGGCCTGCGTTATTGCATCAACTCAGCCTCGCTAAGCTTCCAGAAGTCATAGCCGGCCGACGCCGGTTTAGCCGGCCGACGCTGGTCTAGCCGGCCGCGTCCGGCTTTGGCAGGCGGGCGGCGACCGCGTCGCCCCCGCCTGTCGCCTCGCCTAGCCCCTCCAACAGCGCCAACAGCGCCGGCCCCAGCATCCCCAGTTGATAGCCGCCCTCCTGCACCAGCAGGGTGGGCCGCCCCAGCGCCGCCAGACTCTGCCCAATGGGCCGGAACGCCGCCGGCGTCAGGCCCATGCCCCCGTGTGGGTCGCCAGACAGGGTGTCGAAGCCCAGCGAGACGACCAACATGTCGGGCGAGACGGCATCGACGGCCGCCAGCGCCCAATCGAGCGCTCGCAGGTAGCCGGCTTCGCCGGTGGCCTGCGGCAGCGGGATGTTGAGCGTCGCACCCTCGCCCTGGCCCGCGCCCATCTCATCAGGATAACCGCTGTAGTAGGGATACTCGTCGGCCGGGTCGGCGTGGAGCGAGCAGAAGAAGACGTCGTCGCGCTCATAGAAGATGGCCTGCGTACCGTTGCCGTGGTGGTAGTCGATGTCGAGAATGGCCGGGCGAAGGCCGCGCTGGGCCAGCCAGTGGGCGGCAATGGCAGCGTTATTCAGGTAGCAGTAGCCGCCGTAGAGATCGGAGTAGGCGTGGTGGCCGGGCGGGCGCGTCAGGGCGTAGACGAGCGGCGCCCCCAGGAGCGCTTGCGCCGCCGAGAGAGCCACCTGGGCCGCGGCATAGGCAGCGCCCCAGGT
>DAOSMQ010000420.1:0-2835 GCA_035372725.1 Promineifilum sp. (SeqCode) | reverse complement strand
CCGAACTGGCGCGGCGCTACTTCACCAGCCACGGGCCGGCGACGCTCAAGGACTACACCTGGTGGTCGGGGCTGGACGCGGCCGAGGCGCGGGCGGGATTGGCGATGGTCAAAGGGCAGTTGGAGCACGACGTGGCTGGCCGGGAGATGTACTGGTTTGCGGCGACGCCCGTGGGTGAGCTTCCGTCGCCGAGCGCCCACCTGCTGCCGTTCTACGATGAGTATCTGGTGGCCTACAAAGATCGCCGCGCCGTCCTGCCCTCGGAGCACAACGCCCTGGCCGACTCCCGCAATATCATTTTTCATCAGCCAATCCTCGTCGATGGGCGAGTGGCCGGCACCTGGTTGCGCGAATTGAAGGCGGACGTGGTGATCCTCAGGCCAACGCTGTTCCGGCATCTGACCGGGGCGGAGCGGGACGCGCTGGGCGCGGCGGCCGAGCGCTATGGCGCGTTTTTGGGGCTGCGGGCGGAGTTGGTGATGGCCTGAACACCGGCTAGGCCGCGCACTTGACGTATTGTAGCCTCACTACTATCCTGTTCTTGAGATAAGGCCTAAGCGCCGCATGGCCGGCGCAATCAACAGGACGGAGTGAGCCATGGATACTTCATTGACAGGTGCGGTTCCTAAGCGATTGGCCGTCTGGCTGGCAGCCCTGGTTGGCGCGGCCACCTGTGTCCTGGTGCCCCTTCTCTTCGCGCAACAGGATAGCCTCTGGCCCTTGCCCGGCCTCTACTTTGTCCAGATCGCCCTCGTAGGCGTGCTGGTGCTGCTGTTCGTGGCCGCCGGCTGGGGGCTGAAGGCGCGCCGGCGCTGGCTGCCCTGGGCGGCGGCGGGCATCCTGCTGGCCTTCGTCATCCTGGGCGGCTTCAGCATCGGTCCGTTCTTGATGCCGGCCTTTCTCGCCTTCGCGCTGGTTGGCTTTCTGGTGGACTGGCCGGACGACGGGGCGATGGCGCGGCACGCCGGCGTGCTGTTGGTGGCCGCGGTGGCGCAGGCGGCGCTGATGCTGCTGGCGACGCTCATCGCCTGAGGCAAAGACAGCGCGCGCAAGCCAGCCTAGTGCCCGCCGCCGCGGGTCAGTCCTGGCGCGGCCGTCTCTTCCCGCCCCGGCGTCAGGCGACGGATGGCAAGCAGGAACAGCGCCCCCATCAGCACCCCCCAGATCAGGAATAGCGCCGTTGGGCCAACCGTCTCGAAGATCGCGCCGCCCAGAACCGGGGCCAGGGCGTTGGCCGCGCTGAGGAAGGCGGCCGAGATGCCCAACATACCCCCGATCTCCGCCAGGCCGATCCGCTTGGTGATGAGACTGTTGATACTCGGCTGCAACATGCCGCCGCCAATGGACACGGGGATCATCGCGGCCAGGAGCCAGAGCAGGCCGAACCAGCCGTTGTTGCTGTCATCGGGCAACTCCACGGTCGAATTGGTGGCTGACGGCGCTTCGGAACCGAGGTCCGTTTCCGGCGAATTCAGCTCCGCTTCCAGTTCGGCGCGCGAATACCACGGCGGCGGTTGGTGCGGGGTGAAGGCGATGAGCGCCAGCCCCACGCCCAGGAGCGCCAGGCCGGCGAAGATCAGCCGCCGGTCGCCATAGGCGCGGCTCCAACGACCGACCAACCCGCCCTGCACGGCGACGAGGATGATGCCGACGAAAACGAAGACGACCGCATTGCCGGAGGCGTTCAGCCCCAGACGGCTGAGGGTGAAGATCGACAGCAGTTGTTCGAAGCCGCCGAAGACGATTTGCTGGCCGAAGATGAGGAAGAGCAACAGGCCGATGGTGGGGTGGCGCAAGGCCGCGCCCATCGCGCTGAAGCTGACACCGGCGCGCCGGTCGCTGGCGCCGCGCTGGGCTGCGGGCAGCGTTTCCTTGAACCAGAAGGTTGTGAGCAGGATGGAGGCCAGCGAGAAGCCCGCGGCGGCGAAGGCCGGCACGCGATAGTCATTGCCGCTAAGGGCCAGGGCGATGAAGGCGATCACTGGCCCGATGATGAAGCCCAGGCCGAAGGCCGCGCCGATGAGGCCGAGACCCTGGGTGCGGTTCCTCTCGGTGGTCACGTCGCTGATGGCCGCCTGCGCCGTGGCGATGTTGGCTCCGGATAGACCATCGACGATGCGCGACAGGAACAGGATCGGCAGGGCGTTGGCGAAACCGAGCAGGATGAAGCCGAGTAGCGTGCCGATCTGGCTGATGATCAGGATGGGTTTGCGGCCGTAGCGATCGGAGAGGCGGCCGAGGATGGGCGCGCCGATGAACTGCATCAATGGGTAGGCCGCGCCCAGCAACCCAATGGTGAATGGGTTGGCCCCAAAGGCGGTGGCGTAAAGCGGCAGCAGCGGGATGATAATCGTCAGACCAAGCAGATCGATCAGGACAATGATGAAGATGGGCAGCACGCGCTTGAAATCAAGCTTGTCAGAGGACACGGAGGCTCCAGTTTCCATGCCGTGAGCGTACCACATCGTGTAGGCAGAGAAAACGGTTGCAGGCGGCCAGTTGCTCTGTCGGGCACGTCGTGACCGCGGCCGTGGCTGTGGTACACTCCCGTCCCTATGACTGGTGATTCAGCCCTCATCGCCGCGGCCGAGGCCCAGTACGACGCCTACCATCTCGACGACCTGCCGCCCGCGCTGCAACGCCATAGTCTCGACTACTATTACCTCAGCGTCTACCCGTCGCTGGCGGAGATGCGCCCGCTGGCCGGCGGCGACGCGCCGCCTTACCCGGCGACCATCCACAACGCCTACATTCACATTCCCTTCTGCTCCGGCGTGTGCGACTTTTGCAGCTACTATCTCGTCGCCATCAGCCCCCGGCGGCGCGCGGCCGTGG
>DAOSMQ010000419.1:0-2836 GCA_035372725.1 Promineifilum sp. (SeqCode) | reverse complement strand
AAGACGGCCGCCAGCAGCACGCCAGCCACCGCCCAGGGGCGCAACGCGCGGGGCACAGGGACAAATGGAGCCATACGATGTCCTCCTCCTTAGCTTAAGAACCTTACGCAAAGCCGCAAAAGGGGCAAAGGACGCGAACAAGACTATCTTCTTTGCGTCCTTTGCTTCTCTGCGCCTTTGCGTGAGGTATTCTTTGTGTAAGCGTCATCAGGCGCTCAGCAGCGCCACCGCGCCGCCCTTCGTCGTCACCAGCGAACCCATGACCACCTGCCCGCCGGCCCGGCCGATGATCGGCCACTCGCCCAGCCCGCCGCCGTCCTCGGCCGAGGCGGAGAGGATGGCCAGCGTGGCCCCGCCGCCGGGCGGCAACAGTTCGACATCGGTGTAGTTCGCGCCGTGCTCCCAACGGTGGCCGGGCAGACTGACGGCCAGCGGCTGGTCGGTGACGTTGAGGCAGCGCAGCGTCAGGCGCGTCCCTTCGCCGGCCACCAGCGCCGGCGTATTGCCCAGGCCGGCGCGGCCGTTCAGACACAGGCCCACGCCCGGCAGTTCGTGGAAGACCAGCAAGTAGTCGGCGCGCCGGGGCGGGGCGGGCACGGCGGCGAAGTGGGTGCTGCTGTCGCCGGCGCGGCGCAACGGCCCGGCGGGGGCGTCCGCTTCCTGCTCGCCGGGGGCCAGCACGACCAGCGCGCCGAACGCGCCCGCGGCCGTGGCCGCCGCGCCGTGCGGCCCGCCGTCGTGATAGAGCCACACGCCCGCGGCCGAGCGTTGCGGGCAGCTCCAGCGGTAGGTGAAGCTCTCGCCGGGCATGATCCGGTCGCCACGGCGGTTGCCCTGGGCCGGGTCGGGCGGAGCCAGGGGGAACGCGCCGCCCATCGTCTGGGCGCGCTGGACGCCGTGGGCGTGCAGGCTATGGACGCGCTCGGCCGGAGGCAGGCCATGGCGCTGGTCGCCGTTGCGGAAGTGGACGACGAGTTCATCGGCCACCTTGGCCGTCAGCGTCGCGCCGGGGAGCGTGCCGCCGGTCGTGGCCGGGTCGGGTTCGGTCAAGTCCCAGGGGTTCAGCGGCCGGTCGTCGGGCGCGGCCCAGTTGGCGTTGTAGCGGCGAATGATAAAGACATCCTGCCCCGTCGGGCGGTAGGGAGCGGGTGTTTTCGGCGGCGGCTCCGCGCGGAGGCGGTCGCTGCCCCACGGGGCCACGTCCCAAGGCCGGGTTTCCAGTTGCAGCCAGTACTCCTTAATGCGCGCCATCCTGCTCTCCTGTTCGTTCTCGCCGCGCTAGGCCAGCCGATCTAGCTCCGGTAGGGCAGCGCGGATGCGGCTCGCGCCGCCGCTGGCCAGCGGGTCGCCGTGGCCGCTGCAGACGATTTCACTGTCCAGCTCGGCCAGTCGCCGCACCGAGGCTCTGTGCTGCCGGACGTTGAGCATAAAGCCGCGCCAGCCGAGCATGAACACCGGCCAGGTACACACGGCATCGCCGGCGACAAGCACCTGCCGCTCCGGCCAATAAAAGGCCAGATGGCCGGGCGAGTGGCCGGGGGCGAAGACGACCGTCAGTGGGCCGATGCGGTCGCCCTCGTGGACATATTCATCGACCCGCACCGGCGGGTGTTTGGAGAGGTTGAGGTTGAGCGCCAGCTGGAGCGGCCAGGTGCGCACCGGCCGCCACGGCCGGCTGGAGACGGGCTGGGCCACGCGGTCGGCTGAGATAATATCGGCCTCCCATTCGTGCGCGTAGACCGGCGCGCCGCTCAGTTCCTTCAGCCGCGCCAGGCCGCCAAGGTGGGAACGGTGGGCATGGGTCATGATGAGATGTTTGATGTCGGTGGGGGCGCGGCCGATGCGGGCCAGTTCGGTCAGGATGAGGTGGGCGTCGGCAGCCATCAGGGTATCGACGACGGTGATGCCCTGGCCGTCGTCGAACAGGTAGGCGTGAACGTGGCCGCTCTGCCTGTTGCCTAAGCTGTAAATACCGGGCGCAACATCCATGAGCCGCTCCTGTGGGGGCGATGTGGGCGGCGGTGGCTGAGATAAGGTATATGGTAAAGGACGGGTGGGGCGGTGTCAATGCGTTGCTGTTTCCCTGAGCACATTCGCCAATCACTGGCTATTTCTCGGAAATGGGAGGATAGTAAGCACTATCCTCTTACGGGCGGGGCACCCCCATGAACAAACAGCACCTGGCCGTCATGGCCTTCGAGAGCGCGCGTGCCTTTGCCGGTGAAGTGGCCATGCGCGTCCGGCGCGACGGCCAATGGCAACCCACTACCTATCGCGAAATGGGCGACAGCATCCGCCGCATCGCCCGCGCCTTGCTGGCGCTGGGCGTGCAGCCCGGCGATCGGGTCGGCATCATGTCGGAGAACCGGCCGGAGTGGTCGCTGGTTGATCTGGGCGTGTTGGCCGTCGGCGGCATCACTGTGCCCATCTATGCCACCAACACCCGGCAACAGGCGGCCTACATTCTTGATGAGACAGAGATGTCGGTCATCTTCACCGGCAGCCAGGCCGCCTACGACAAGATACAGGCCATTGCCGCCGGGCCGACCACGCTCCGTTACATGATCACCCTGGATGATGACACGACGATTGATGGCCAGGCATCCTACCACTTCGGCCAATTCCTGGCGTTGGGCACAGACGCGGCCGATGCCGAAATCGAGACCCGGCTGGCAGCAGCCGAGTCAAGCGACCTGGCAACCATCATCTACACCAGCGGCACAACCGGTGAGCCGAAGGGGGTGATGCTGACCCATGCCAACCTCCTCCACCAGTTCAAGGCGCTGGAGGGAGAGTTCCACGTCGGCCCCCAGGATCGCTCCTTGTGCGTGTTGCC
>DAOSMQ010000418.1:0-2842 GCA_035372725.1 Promineifilum sp. (SeqCode) | reverse complement strand
TTCCGGAATGTTCGGCACCGCTGGAACCGCGGGGATGGCCGGCATCTCCAGCTCCGGCAGCTTTAGACTGCCAACGGCGGTGCAGTTCCGCAGTGACGCCGGGCCGCGCACGTCACCGTTCAGCAGCACGCATTCGCCCTCGACGACGGCGGCCCGGCCGGCGTGCAGGTCGCCGTTGAACAGCGTCACACTGCCACTAACGACGCCGTCAATGGTCGCATCGCCGTTGAAGACGACCACGTCGCCGTTGACGACCGCGCCCTCATGAATGGTCAAATCGCCATCGAGGACTATGACGTCGTTGTTGACTACCTCGTTGGCCTCAATAACCGTGTCATCGAGCGGGCCAGCGAAGGCCGCCGGCGCCAGGACGACGATCAAAAATAGCACCAGGGCCAGAGGGATCAGAATACGTCTCTTCATGCTTGTCTCCTTCAGCGTTGTTTCCAATACTCCTGCGTCCTTATCCTCTATTACGCACACTGATGGCTGCGGGTTGCGCCAACAGCCGTTGCAGCACGCCACCCCACAGGAGGACAAACCCGGCCAGAATGATCATCAGGCCCACGACGGCCGGCTGCTCGACCACAAAGCGGCCCGCCCCGGCCAGCACAGCGCTAACGACCGTGGCGGCCACGCGGCCCACGTTAACCACCGAGGTCACGACCCGCTCCACCAACGCCGGCTGCTCCAGGAGGGGCGCGTAGCGGCCAACGAGGAACAGGCCGAGCAGCAGCGGCACAATACCGCTGGCCAGCAGGATCAGGTAGACGGCGCTTAGCGCCCGCACGCGCAGCCGGCTGCTGGGCAACAGTGCCAGGGTGCGCTCGGCGAAGTTGACCACCGGCATCAGCAGCGGCGTCTGCCGGAACAGCGTGTCGATGGCCAACAGCGCCTGCCACTCGCGGCGGCAGTCGGCGCAGCCGGCCAGATGGGCGGTCAGTTCATCCCGGTCGGCATCGGGAAGCTCGTTGTCGAGCGCGCCCATCATCATCAGGTAGTATCTCTCTTCGTGCTCCATCGCTATTCTCCCGCGAGAAGACCCCTTCCCGCGCGTGGCTTATACCATCACTTCGTCCTCAACCTCGGCGGGAACCAGACTCCGCCCCATACCGCTTTCGGCCAGCTGCCGCCGCGCGCGAAAGAGGCGCGATTTGACAGCGCTGACCGTGGTTTTCTGTATCTCGGCGATCTCCTCATAGGACATGTCGTACCAGTAGCGCAGGACGACCGCCTGCCGATATTCGTCGGGTAACTCGCGCAACATGCCCTGCACCAGGGCCTCGCGCTCCTGAGCCAGATATTGCGCCTCTGGCCCCTTGTTGTTATCGCTGTGCAACGCCGGATGCGGCGGCAGCGGCTCGTCGATGGACAGTAAGACCGCCCGCCGCTTGCGAATCTGGTCGATGCAGTAGTTAGATGTGATCGACAGCAGCCAGGTGCTGAACTTGTGCGCCGGGTCGTAGCTGTCCAGCCGCGTGTAGGCGCGGATGAACGCTTCCTGCGCCGCTTCTTCGGCTTCGCCGGCGTTGCCCAGCATCCGGTAGGCAAGGTTATAGACCGGCCCCTGATAGGCTTCGATCAACTGCCCGAACGCATTCTTGTCGCCACGTCTGGCCTTTTGCAGCCAGACCTGCTCGTCGTTCAACGTTCCAATCTCCTAGCTACTCACCCCCTATACGTAGAAGGTGGCGGTGGGTTTCGCGTTTGCCTGCCCGCAGTCGGTCGCTATAATGCCTGACGTGCATTATACAGGACGCCCGGTAAACCCTTAGCCGGCGACAACCACACCCATGAGCAAACAAGCGACTCCATTCACCGACGCGCGCAAGTCTTTGCCGTCAACGCTCTATACGGAAGAATACTTCCTGACGGCGTGCGAAGGCTACGACGTCTTCCTCGCCTCAGAGGGCGCGCACCTCTCGCGCCGCCTGCGCGACGCTTTCGCGCTGGCCGACGTGCGCGCCGGGATGCGCGTGCTGGACGTGGGCTGTGGCCGCGGCGAAATCCTGCGTCACTGCATGCGCCTGGGCATCGAGGCCCACGGCATGGACTATGCCGCCGTGGCCACGCAGATGAGCCGGGAGGTCGTCGCGGCCGAAACACAACGCGCCGCCGCGGAACTCCAGCGCCCCGAAAACGAGCAGCCGCGCCCGCCCCGGCCCGGCGTCTGCCAGGCCGACGCCAAGACGCTGCCCTTCCCCGACAACAGCTTCGACCGCGTGCTGATGTTCGACGTCGTCGAGCACCTCTTCCCGTGGGAGTTGCAGCAAGCCTTTGTCGATATCGGCCGCGTGCTGAAGCCGGGCGGCCGGCTGGTCATCCACACCGCGCCCAATCGCTGGTACGACACCTACGCCTATCCCTGGGTGCGGCGCGTGCGCACGCTGCTGGGCCAGGGCGACGACTACCCCAAGGACCCGCGGGCCATCACCCCGGTCAATCAGGATGTCCACGTCAACGAGCAGGACTTGCTGAGCATGCGCCGGGCGCTGAAGCGGGGAGGCTACACCGGCATTCGCGTCTGGCTCGATTCACCGCCGCAGAGCCGGGTCGAGTCGCCGGTGCTGGCCGGGCTGCGACGAGTGGCCTTCGGCGCGCCGCCTTTCCGCTGGTTCTTCGAGCGCGAGGTCTTCGCCGTGGCCGAGCCGGTAAAGTGACCGGCCGCGGGGGGCGGACTGGTCGCGGCCTGAGCGTCGCCCGCGCGCGCGCAGTGCTGGCGGCCATACTGCTGCTGGCCTTCGCCCTGCGCGTCTGGCAACTGACCAGCATCCCGCCCGGCCTGACCCATGACGAGGCCAACCACGGCCGCGAGGCCATCGGCATCCTCGACGGCGTGCTG
>DAOSMQ010000417.1:0-2845 GCA_035372725.1 Promineifilum sp. (SeqCode) | reverse complement strand
CCCGCCCCTACAGGACGAACCTTGACCGGATTGACTGACCTGTGACCCTGGTTGGTCAATCCGGTTTTTGCATTGCGGAGGAATCTATGAGCGACTATCGCATCGAAAAGGACTCGTTGGGCGAAGTGCGCGTGCCGTCCGGAGCCTACTGGGGCGCGCAGACGCAGCGCGCTATCCACAACTTCCCCATCACCGGCCTGCGCCCCTACCCCGCCTTCGTGTGGTCGATGGCCCTCATCAAGCGCGCCGCGGCCGAAGTCAACCGCGACCTGGGCCTGTTTGGCGACAAGGAGGCCGCTGGGCATACCATCAGCGGCGCGGAGATGGCCGGGGCCATCATCAAGGCCGCCGACGAAGTCCTGGCCGGCCAATGGGCCGACCAGTTCGTCGTCGATCCCATCCAGGCCGGGGCCGGCACCAGCCACAACATGAACATCAACGAGGTCATCGCCAACCGGGCCAACGAAATCCTCGGCTTTGGGCTAGAGGCGCAGGGCAAGCCGGTCAACCCCAACGACCACGTTAACATGGCCCAGTCGACCAACGACACCATTCCCACGGCCATCCGCCTGGGCGCGCTGTGGCGGCTAGACGAGCTGCTGGCGACGTTGCGCCGACTGGCAGCCGAGTTGAACAATAAAGCGGCCGAGTTCGACGGCATCGTCAAGAGCGGGCGCACCCACCTGCAAGACGCCGTACCCGTTCGCCTGGGGCAGGAGTTTGGCGGCTATGCCAAAGCCATCGAGCGCGACACGGCCAAGATCGCCGCGGCGGCCGAGGGGCTGCGCCGGCTGGGCATTGGCGGCACGGCCACCGGCACGGGCCTGAACGCCCATCCGGAGTACCACGCCCGCATGGTGCGAACGCTCAGCGCCCTCAGCGGCCTGACACTCTATGAGAGCGATAACCTCTTTGAGTCGATGCAGAGCATGGCCGACGCCGTCCACTTCAGCGGCGCGCTGCGCACCCTGGCCGGCGACCTGACGCGCATCGCCAACGACCTGCGGCTGCTGGCCTCCGGCCCCACCACTGGCCTGGACGAGATTCGCCTGCCACCGGTGCAGCCCGGCTCGTCGATCATGCCTGGCAAGGTCAACCCGGTGCTGGCCGAGATGCTGAATATGGCCATGTTCCAGGTGCAGGGCAACGACCTGACCGTCATGCTGGCCGGCCAGGCGGGCCAGTTGGAACTAAATGTGATGATGCCCATCATCGCCTACAACCTGTTCCAGAGCATGGACGTGATCATCAACGCGGTGAACTCGTTCATCGACAACTGCCTCGTCGGCATCACCGCCAACGCGGAGAAGGCCACCGGCTGGCTGGCCAAGAATGCCATCCTGGTGACGGCGCTCAACCCGGTCATCGGCTACCAGAAGGGTGCCGAAGTGGCCAAGGAGGCGCTGGCTACCAACCGAACGGTGCGCGAGGTGGTTGTGGAGAAGGGATACGTGACGGCCGAAGAGGCCGACCACCTGCTCGACGTAAGCGCCCTGACCGAGGGCGGCATCCAGGGCGTCGCCGCGGGCGGTTAGGCCAGAGGGGCTCACGCAAAGCCGCTCACGCAAAGGACGCAAAGGGAGTAAAGGATACAAAGTAAGAAGACTTATTCTTCTTTGCGCCTTTGCTCGCTTTGCGGCTTGGCGTGAGCTTCTTCCACACCCATGCCGACCTTGATCCTGAGCCGCGCACTACGCGAAGAAATGCTCGCCCACGCCGCCGGGCTGTGGCCGGAAGAGGCCTGCGGGCTGCTGGCCGGCCGTGAAGAGCGCGCCGTGCGCCTCTACCCGGTCGAGAACAGCCTCCACAGTCCGGTGGCCTACGAGATGGAGCCGGTACAACAGGTGCGGGCCATGCTGGCCCTGGAGGCCGAGGGGCTGGAGCTGCTTGCCATCTACCACTCCCACCCCGACGGCCCGGCGCAGCCGTCGGCCACCGACATCGCCGCTGCCTACTACCCCGACGCCGTACAACTCATCCTTTCGCTGGCCGACCGGCAGCGGCCGAGCCTGCGTGCCTTCACGATCATCGCTGGCGTCGTGGCCGAGGTGGGCTGGCAAGAGGAAGCGTCTGGCGCGGGCCAGATTTAAGCAACGAACTGGCCGCAGGCGGGTTCTATGTGTAGACTCGACTCGCGAGCGCACTATGCAGATTGTCAACTTCCTCCTGGCCGCGGCTATCGGCTATCTCTGTGGTTCCATCCCCTTCGGCTATCTCTACGTCCGCCTCCTTAAGGGCGAAGACCTGACCAAGATCGGCAGCGGCCGGACGGGCGGCACCAACTCCTTCCGCGCCGCCGGCCTGGGCGTGGGCGTGTTGACCTCGTTTAGCGACGTACTCAAGGGCGCGGCGGCTGTCTGGCTGACAACGTGGCTGCTGGGCGACCGGCTCGGCGCGGAACTGCTGCCCTGGGCACAGGCAGTGGCCGGCGTCTTCGCCGTTGTCGGCCACAACTGGTCAATCTTTCTGCGCTTCGGCGGCGGCGCGGGCACGGGGCCGAACGTCGGCTGGTCAGCGGCCATCTGGCCGTGGATTTTCCCCATCGCCTTCCTGATGATGGGTGGAATGCTCTACTTCGTGGGCATGGCTTCCGTGGCCTCGCTGAGCATGGCCGTGGTGACCATCGCCATCTTCGCCTACCGCTTCGCCGCGGGCATCGACCCGACGCCGGCCTATCTCGTCGGCAGCCTCGTCGCCGGGCTAGTCGTCACCTGGGCGCTACGGCCCAACATCGTCCGTGTGCTGAACGGCACGGAGCGGCTCGTCGGCCGCCGGGCGAAGCGCAGTAGTCAGTGAACAGTGGACAGTGGGCAGTAAGCAGTAAGCAGTATCCAGTCACGCAGAA
>DAOSMQ010000416.1:0-2856 GCA_035372725.1 Promineifilum sp. (SeqCode) | reverse complement strand
CGCGTCGGGCATGACCACCGTGCCAATGTCGCGGCCAACCATGACGATGCCACCGCGGCGGCCCATCTCGCGCTGGCGCGACACCAGCTGCGCCCGCACGCCGGCCACGGCCGAGACAGCCGACACGCCCGCCTCCACCTCCGGCAGGCGCAACGCCCAGGTGACGTCCTCGCCATTGAGGAGAATGGTACACTGGCGACCGTCCGCGGCCTCGCCCGGCGGCAGCACGTCGATCTCAATTTGCTCGGCCAGCGCCGTCAGCGCCGCGACGTCGTCGAGGGCCAGACCAAGCCGGAGGGCGGCCAGCGTCATGGCCCGGTACATCGAGCCGGTGTCAAGGAAGAGGTAGCCCAGGCGCTGGGCGAGAGCGTAGCCAATCGTCGACTTGCCGGACGCAGCCGGGCCGTCGATGGCGATGACGTCAACCAGATGTTCGTGGGGCACGATGTTCCTTCCCGAGTGGGTGATGCGTTGGAGCCGCGGCGGGGCTTCCGGCAGCGCTGTGGCGCAGGTCGCGTACTTCGGCGGCGGTCAGGTGACGCCATTCGCCCGGCTGTAAGTCGCCCAGGCTCAGCGGGCCGATGCGCTCGCGCAGCAGCCGCTGGACGGGGTGGCCGAGGGCGGCGGCGATGCGCCGGATTTGCCGCTTGCGCCCCTCGCGCAAGATGACGCGCAGGCGCGTGCGCTCGTTGGCACGCTCGAGGACCTCGATGGGCGCGGGCGCGGTGATACGACCGTCAAGCATGACTCCGCGCCGCCACTGCTCCAGGATGCGGTCGGACATGCGCCCCTCGACGGTGACATCGTAGACCTTCTCGTGACCGTAGCGCGGGTGGGTCAGGCGGTGGGCCAGTTCGCCGTCGTTGGTCATCAGCACCAGGCCCTCACTGGGCTTGTCGAGACGGCCGACGGGGTAGATGTGGACGTCGGCGGCCAGAGGCACAAGGTCGCGCACGGTGGGGCGGCCCGCCTCCAGTTCGTCCTCCAGCGAGGAGATAACGCCACGGGGCTTGTAGAGGGCGATGTAGAGGAACTCGCCCTCTGGGGCGCGCGGCGGGGCAAAGAGCGGCCGGCCATCGACCAGCACCTGGTCTACGGCCGGGTCGGCCTTGTCGCCCAGCTTCGCGATGCGGCCGTTGACCGTCACGCGGCCGGCGGCAATGATGACCTCGCTGGCGCGACGCGACCCCAGGTTAGCCTGGGCCATGAGCTTTTGTAGCCGTTCTTGCATGGTTCTAGTGGTCAGCCTCGTCGAGACGGGGCCGGCAGCGTCACTCTTCTTCGTCCAGCCGGGGCATCTCGTCAATGCTGTTCAGGCCAAAGGCTTGCAGAAAGTCGGGCGTGGTGCCATAGAGAATCGGTCGCCCGGGCTTCTCCAGCCGGCCAACCTCCTGGACAAAGCCCTTGCTGAGCAACGAGCGCAGGGCGGCGTCGGAATTGACACCGCGCAACTGGTCGATCTGTGGCCGCGTCGCCGGTTGCAAATAGGCGACGATAGCCAGCACTTCCAGCGCGGCCGGGCTGAGGCGCGTGGTGACCTCCAGGCCGAGGAAGCGCTCAATGGTCGCGCCGGCCCCGGCGGCCGTGGTCAGCTGCACCAGGCCATCACTCCACTGGAGCCGCAGCCCGCGCTCGGCGTAGTCCGCTGCCAAATCCCGCAACAAGCCAGCGACGGCCGCGGTCGACAGTTCTAACGCCGCCGCCAGCCGCGCCGCCGAGACCGGCCCGCTGGCAACGAAGAGCAAGCTCTCCAGCAGGGCCGAGGGGCTGAGACCATCGGCGGGTACGGGCAATAGGTCAGTCGCGAGCGGTTCGGGTCGGTCTATCATCTTCTGGCAGCGCGGCCCCGCTTTAGAGGGGACAAGCGTTCGATAAGCGGATATGATACCGATGATAACACATCCGCCCATGAAAGAAACACTATGACCGACACAAGCCTTGCATACGCCCGCGCCCACCGTGAACGCCATCTCGCCGAACTACTCGACTTCCTGCGCCTGCCCAGCATCAGCACCGATCCTGCCTACCACGAAGCCACGGCCGACGCCGCCGACTGGCTGGCCGGGCAGATGAAAGACGCCGGTCTGGAGAATGTGCGCGTATTTCCGACTGAGCGCCACCCGCTGGTGTATGCCGACTGGCTCCACGCCGGGCCGGGCGCGCCGACAGTACTGATCTACGGCCACTACGACGTGCAGCCGGCCGACCCGCTGGAGCTATGGACAACACCGCCCTTCGAGCCGACCGTGCGTGAGGACTACATCTATGCCCGCGGCGCGGCCGACGACAAAGGGCAGCTCTACCTCCACGTCAAGGCGGTCGAAGCCACTCTGCGCGCCGACGGCCGTCTGCCGCTAAATGTCAAGTTCCTTATCGAGGGCGAAGAAGAGATCGGCAGCCACAGTCTTCATGCCTTCATCCCCCAGAACCGCGACCTGCTGGCGGCCGATTCGGCGCTTATCTCCGACTCGGCCATGCTTGGCCCCGGCCGGCCAGCCCTGGTCTATGGCCTGCGCGGTAACTGCCACGTGTTACTGGACATCACCGGCCCAGACCGCGATCTCCATTCGGGCACCTATGGCGGCAGCATCGACAACCCGCTCAATGCCCTCGGCCACCTTCTGGCCCGGCTGAAGAATGAATCCGGGCACGTGATGATCCCCGGTTTCTACGACCGGGTGCGGCCGCTGTCGCTGGAGGAGCGCGAGTTGCTGGCCCAGTTTCCCCTCAGCGAGGCGGAGTGGCTGATGCAGACGGGCGCGCCGCGGTTATGGGGCGAGCCGGAGTACACGCTGGTGGAGCGCGTCGGCGCGCGGCCGACGCTGGACGTGACCGGCATGTTTGGCGGCTACATTG
>DAOSMQ010000415.1:0-2862 GCA_035372725.1 Promineifilum sp. (SeqCode) | reverse complement strand
GACGATATCGCCCTCCGGGACGACCAGGGCCGCGGCGGCCCTGGTCGTCTATGGCCTCTTTTTCCTCTCGCTGGCCCGGCAGATGCTCCACATTGCCACAAGCTATAACTACACCCTCGACCTGACCCAATTGGCCCTGCCTCTTGCCCGGCCAGAGAACACGGCCCTGCTGCTGCGCGCCGTCTTCCCCAATGCTGCCAGCTGGCCCTGGCTGCTGCCGCTCGTCCTTGTGGCTGCGGTGGTGGCCGTATTCGACCGGAAGGGGTCAGGGGCCAGGGGCCAGGGGCCAGGGGAAAAGGCTCATGCCAAGGGGCCAAGGCGCAAAGGCAGAGAAGAGTGAGCTTGCTTTTCTTCCTTAGCGTCTTTGCTTCTTTGCGGCTTTGCGTGAGCCTCCTCCCCTGGAACCCGGCCCCTATCCCCTGGCTCTGGCCTCTACCCTATTAACCTTCCACTCATGCGCCGCCCAGAAATGTGGTATGCCCGCGGCCGTGCTGTTAAGATAACATGTTGATGTAGCGGCGCGCCTCGGCGCGCCATACGGCTGTTGGGCCACGCTTGGCGGGTTGCTGCCGCGCCGACAGGCCGATGTGGTGGAATGGAGAAGAGATTCAACATGCGAAAGACACCCCTGCTGTCGCTTCTGGCGATCTTTGTTCTGTTGGTGGCCGGCGCGACGGCCCTCCCGGCGCGGGCGCAAACCGGCCCAAACCTGCTGGAAAACCCCGGCTTCGAGAACGGCCACTACAACCAGGATGGCATCCCCCAGATCACCGTGCCCAATGGTTGGCGCATGTACTGGTCAAATGAAGAACTGATCTTTGGCGGTGAGTGGGTCACCACCCGGCCGGAGACAGTTGTCTGGAACATCAAGGGCGCTCCGCCGGGTGAGGAGTTCTATTGGAAGGATGGCGCCTACACGATGAAGGTCTTCAACACCTGGGCGCCCCTGTGGGCCGCGCTGGCGCAGGATGTCGAGGGGCTGCAAGTGGGGGCCAAGTACCGCCTCAGCGTGCCCGTCTACATCGATGTCTTTGCCGACTACGAAGGCGGCCAGAAGATCAAGCCCGAGCGCAAGGATATGGCCAAGGTGCGTCTGGGCGCGGGGCCGGTGGGGGCTACCTGGCGCGACGAGAACGCCATTGCCTATAGCGGCTGGTGGACAGGCGACTCTATCCCGGAGTTCTATCAGACCTACCCGCTATTTGTCTATGACTTCACGGCCACGCAGCCGAATATGACCGTCTATATCGAGATGGCCTCGGCTTACCCCTTCCCCCACAACGGCTTTTTCTTCGACACGCCGTCGCTGGTGTCGCTGGGCGCCGCGCCGGCCGCGGCCGCGCCCGCGGCAAACCCGGCTGCCGGGCAATCGGCTGCCAGCCAGCCGGCCGCACCCGTTCAGGCCCAGCCCGCGGCCACCATCGTTCCGCCCACGCCCCGGCCCGACGGCTCCATCGTCCACACTGTCGTGGCCGGCGATACGCTGTGGGTCATCGCCATCCAGTACGCCGAAGTGCTGGGCCTGGCCCCGCTAGACGCGCTGGCGTCCATCCGCGAGCTGAACAACGATCCCACCTTTATCAACCCCGGCGATGAGATCCTCATCAAGGCCGGCACGGGCGAGACCGCCTCGGCCACGCCCGGCGAAGGTACAGCCGCGGCAACCGATGCGGCGGCCGGCACTCCTGCGGCCACGGTCGAGGGCGAGGTGGGCACGCCGTCCGCTGACGCCACCGCCGCGGGCGATGCCACCCCGGCCGCCACTGCCGCCGCGGGAGCAAACGCCGATACGGGTACGCCGGCGGCGGGCGACACCAACGCCGCCAGTGACACCGCCACGCCTGCCGCCGTGGCCGGAACTATCTGCGTGGGCACATTCCTTGACGCCAACGCCGACGGCCAACGCAATGAGGGCGAAGAGCTAGTAGCCAACGCCGCCGTAGCCATTTCCCGCGGCGGCACGACCGCCTCGACCTATATTACTGACGGCGTCAGCGAACCGTACTGCTTCGAGCTGACCGACGCCGACTCCTACCAGCTGCAACTCTATCCGCCCGCGGGTCTGGCGGCGACGACCGAGGATAACTGGGCCGTGTCCATCGCCAACGGCGAGTCCTACACGGTCTTGTTCGGCCTAGGCAACGCGCCGGCGACCACGCCCGACACGGCCGCCGACGCCGCCACGCAGTTGACGACCGGCGACCAGGCGGCCACCGACACCACCGGTGGCACAGTCGATAACGCTACGACGGCTGACGATGGCGGGCTGTTCAGCGGCCGGCTGGGCGTCATTGTCCTGGGGGTGGCTGGGCTTTTGCTGGTGTTGGCAGCGCTGGGGGTTTACCTGTTGCGGCGGGGATAAGCCACGGCGTTAGCAGCAATCGATGATCAGGAGAGGGGCCGCAAGCCCCTCTTTTTCATGCCTCCGTCCTGAGCGAGCACCCACGTGTGCGCCAAATTGCATCAATTGACATGGCAATTGTCTCGCTCGATGGCACTATTGATGCAGAGCTTATGCTACAATGAGGAGAAGTTCCAAATCGTAGTCGGCAGGTCAAGCGAAGAGTGGGGGCAGGAATGGATGTCTTTCTGGACATCATTCGCCATATCCGCGAGTCGATCGGCACAGAAATCCTCGCGCCGATCATTACCGATGCCACCTATCGTCGCGGGTACTTCGCGGGCATTATGACCGTTGTTGTCTTTGGCGTGTTTGTATGGCTGCGGATTCAATTGCTGATGGCCCTGGCCAAGATAAGAGCCTTCTTCCAGCCATCGGCCCTGCCGGCCACGCGCCCCGGCCCCAGCGGCTACGATCGCGCCCTGGGCTGTCGCGACGGGTTCTTGCGGCCAGGATGCATC
>DAOSMQ010000414.1:0-2865 GCA_035372725.1 Promineifilum sp. (SeqCode) | reverse complement strand
CCTGAGAATAGTTCATGGACTTCTTCTTGTTAAGCTCAAGGTAGCAACTTGAGTGCCTACTGTCTACTGTCTACTGTCCACTGTCCACCCCCTCCATGTGCGTTTGCTTGGGGCGCGTGGCACGGCGGCGGGTCATCGGCTATAGTACCGGGGCGGTCGCGCCGGCTATCTCATGCGCGGCCGCCGGACAGGCCCTATGACCGCTGAAGATGAACTACCGCTCGTTCAACCGCGCGACAACCGGCCGTGGCGCTTCGACCGCGTGGTGCCGCTGCTCATCCGGCCGCGCCAGACGTTGGCCGACATCGTCGCCAACGACCGGCCGCAGTGGCGCGCGCCCATCGCCCTGCTGCTGCTGGCCACGGTGATCCACGCCCTGGTCGCCGGCAGCATCAAGGCCGCCGCCAGCGCCGCCGGCGAGATCATCCTGCCACCCAACTTCGAGTTCTACACACCGGAGCAGCAGGCCCAATTCCAGCAGGCGGCCACGGCCACCAACAACCCGACCTTCAACTACATCCTGCCCGCGTTGGGGGCGGCGCTGAGCGCGCTGCTGTTGTGGCTGCTGGTGAGCTGGCTGCTGCACCTGGTGCTGACGCTGCTGGGCGGGCGCGGCACCAGCCAGGGGGCCATCAACGTCGTCGCCTGGGCCAGCCTGCCGTTCGTCCTGCGGGCCGTGGTGCAGATCGTGGCCATGCTGATGACCGACCAGCTGGTTGGCGGCAGCGGCCTGGCCGGCTTCGCCCCGGCCGGCGATGGCTCGTTGCGCGTCCTTCTGGCCTCGCTGCTGGGGCAGATCGATCTGTATACCATCTGGCACATCCTCCTCGTCTACATCGGCGCGCGGCTCAGCAGCCAGTTGCCGCGTGGCAAGTGCTGGCTGGCGGTGCTGCTGGTCTTCGCCCTCGTCATGGCCGTGCGCGCCCTGCCCGATGTGGTCCTGGCTCGTTTCGGCGACCTGACCATCATTCAGCCCTTCCTCTAGCCGCGCCGCCTATGATCGCCCCGCAAGCCGGCGTGCCCGACGCGCCCTTCATCGCCATCAGCGGCCTGCGCAAATCCTACGCGCTGGGCGGCGTGGTCGTCCATGCCCTCGACGGCGTCGATCTGGGCATTCGCGCGGGCACGTTCCACACCATCATGGGGCCGTCCGGCTCCGGCAAGAGCACGCTGCTCTACCTGTTGGGCGGGCTGGATCGGCCGACGGCCGGCCGCATCGTCGTCGCCGGGGCGGCGCTGCAAGAGATGGATGAGAACGCCCTGGCCGCCTATCGCCGCGAGGTCGTCGGCTTCATCTTCCAGTCGTTCAACCTCATTTCCAGCCTCAGCGCCTGGGAGAACGTCGCCTTTCCGATGCGCTTCGCCGGCGTCTCCCGGCGCGCGCGGCGCGAACGGGCCTTCGCCCTGTTGGAGCGCGTTGGCCTGGCCGACCGGCGACAGCACCGCCCGTCGGAGCTGTCTGGCGGCCAGCAGCAGCGCGTGGCCATTGCCCGCTCGCTGGTCAACGAGCCGCGATTGGTGCTGGCCGACGAACCGACCGGCAATCTCGACACGGCCAGCGGGCAGAGTATCATGGAACTGCTGGCCGAGCTGCACAGCGACGGCCGCACCATCGTCGTCGTCACCCACGATCCGCGCATGGCCGCCTACGCCACCCACCAGGTCTTCCTGCTCGACGGCCGGACGGTGAGCGACGCCGAGTACCACGCCGTCACCGGTATGCCGGGCGGCTCCATCGCGCGGCCGGTGGCCGCGCCCGCGAGTGTGAGTTGAACTTATGAATGACGCGCAGCACAGTCTAAGAAAAATCCTGCCGGCGGCGCTGCTGGCCTTGCTGGTGGCTCTGGCGCTGTACCCGGCTGTCGGCTGGGCACAGGACGCCACGCCCACGGCGACAACGGCCCCGGCCGAAGCGACACCCGGCGACCCGCCGCTGAACATCACCTCTGTCCAGCCGGGCACGGTTGTCAACACCGGCCAGACCGAGATCGTCATCACCGGCTCCGGTTTCGTCGATGGGGCGGTCGTCGTCCTGTCCAATTGGGGCGGGCTGGAGACGACGTTCGTCAGCCGCCAGGTGCTGCGCGCCAACGTCCCGGCCGGCGTACCGCCGGGGACTTATGATGTCCAGGTGGTCAAGCCCAACGCGGCCACGACCGTGCTGCGCGGCGGGCTGACTGTCATCCTGCCGGCCGGGCCAACGGATACGCCCGAACCCTCGCCCACGCCCGCGCCGACCGACTTTATCCGGCCGCTGCTGGTCGTGCAGTCCTACGGGGCCAGCGCGCCGCAGATTACCCCCGGCCAGAACCTCGATTTCGAGATGACCATCGTCAATGCCGGGCAGGCCGCGGCCGCCAACGTCTTGGCCACCTTCGTCAGCGGCGACTTCGTGCCCCGCGCCACCGGCGGCGTCCGCGCCCTGGGCACGCTCGCGCCCGGGCAGTCGATCCGCTTCTGGCAGCCGCTCTTCGCCACCGACGACCTGCGCGGCAAGGATCAGGCCGTGCTCAAGGTGACGGCGACCTACACCGACATCAACGGCCAGAGCTATGAGTCGTCATTTGAACTGACCTTCCCCGTCGTGCCCCAGGCCAGCGGCGGCGCGGCAGCCACAGCGACGCCGACGGCCACGCCCACGGGCACGCCCGGCCCCCGGCTGCGCCCGCAACTGCTCGTCACCGGCTACACCACCGACCCGGAACAACTCCAGCCCGGCGTGCCCTTCGCCCTGACGATGAACGTCAGCAACGAGGGCGAAGCCAACGCCCGCAACGTCACCCTCATCGTCGGCGGCGGCAGCGCCGGCTCCGGCAGCGCCGACGGCACGCCGGAAGCGGGCGGCGTCTCCGGCGCGGGCGGCTC
>DAOSMQ010000413.1:0-2869 GCA_035372725.1 Promineifilum sp. (SeqCode) | reverse complement strand
GCCGTCGCCTCGGCGTCGAACAGGCCGCGCTCGAAAAGGATTGTCACGTAGGGTTCGGCCAGCAGCGCCAACAGCACCGTAGCCGGCAGCCCCAGGAAGAGCACCAGCCGCAGGGAGTCGGCCAGGATGGCGCGCATGTCGCGGTGGGCGGCGCGGGCGGCCAGCGCGGCCAGCGTCGGGAAGGCGGCGATGCCCAGCGCCTGGCCGAGGATGCCCTGAGGCATGATCAGAATGCGGAAAGCGGCGTTCAGGGCCGGCAGCGTGCCCAGAACCATCGTGCCGGTCAGAAACAGGATGATGAACTTATTGACCTCGCTGAAGGACAGCCCCAGCACGCGCGGGGCCATCAGGCGCAACACCTGCCGCACACCGGGGTCGCGCACGGTGAGCACCGGAGCATAGCGCGCGCGTTGGCCGCGTAGGCCGGGCAGCTGCACCAGCAGATGCCCCAGCGCGCCCACGACCACACCCCAGGCCAAGCCCCAGACCGTGGCCACCGCCCCACCTCCGCCCATCATCGCCCCGGCCACGCCGCCGGCGATGATGCCCAGGTTGTAGACTGACGGGGCCACGGCCGGCAGGAGAAAGTGCTGCCGGGCGTTGAGCGTGGCCATGACGATGCCACTGATGCCAAAGATGATCGGCGACAACAGCATGACTCGCATCAGGGCCACGGTCAGGGGCAGCAGGGCCGGCGTCTGGGCGATGTTGTCGGCGTAGAAGAAGGTGACGAATGGCGCGGCGAAGAGCATCACCGCGACAGAGACGAGCGTCACGACGATGGTGAGCAGGTTGAGAACGGCTGAGAACAAGTGCCAGCTGCCCGCCTCGTCGTCGCGGCTCAGATAAGCGGAGAACGTGGGGATGAAGGCCGAGCCAATGGCCCCGCCGGCGACAATGAGGAAGATAGCTTCCGGAAAGCGGCTGGCGATGTCGAAGGCGGTCGCCTCCAACGTTGTGACGCCCAAATACTGGCGCACGACGATCTCGCGCACCAGCCCCAGGACACGGCTCAGCAATGCCAGCGCAGCCACCAGGCCGGCGGCGCGAAAGACAACGCCACGGCCGCTGGCGGTCGGCGGCAAATCGTCGCGCTGGTGGCCATTCACAGTCAATCGATCGCGCTCCTCAGACAACAAGCCGTCATTCGACTGAACAAATTCAGATACAAATACCTAAAAGTCAAGGACGGTTCAATGGTATGCTAATGATCACGGTAGATTAACATACAATGGAGTAAATACGATGGGCAACATGTTGGGGCTGCAAACGCCGTACACGAACAATGGAGGTACATCGAAACCCGTGAATATCATCAAGGTATCGGCCCGCTCTCGCACGGCAGCCGTCGCTGGCGCGATCGCCGGTGTTATGCGCGAGTCACAGCATGCCGAGGTGCAGGCCATTGGCGCCGGCGCTGTTAATCAGGCCGTCAAAGCCATCGTCATCGCCAAGGGCTATCTGGCCGAAGAGGGCGTCCACATCACTTGCACGCCGTCATTTGTCGATGTCGACATCGACGCGCAGGAACGAACGGCGATTCGCTTCGTCATCGAGCCGAATGGTTAAGCACGCGAACGAGGATGTATAAGGGGCGCAGCCGGCTGGCTGCGCCCCTTTTTTGTTGCCTAGCGGCGGCCCGCCAGCCGCCAACCGACCAGCCCCAGCCCCAACAACACCCCCACCCCAATCACCACAAAGCCGACGTAGCCCGACAGTCCGCCGGACGTGGCCGAGCGCGCGCTGTCCATGGGTGCCGGCATCGACGCGAGCGTCATCGTTGCCACTGGTGCCGGCGTCACGGTCGCGGTGGGCGATGGCGCGGTCGCGGTGACCGTGGCCGGCGCGGTGGCGGTCGCCGGCGCGGTGGCGGTCGCCACAGCCGTTGCCGTCGGGCGCGGCGTGCGAGAGGCGGTTGGCGTGGCCCGTGGGGTGGCGGTGCGTGTCGCCGCCGGCGCGGTGGCGGTGGCCTCGGCCGCGGCGCGTGTGGCCGCCAACTGCCTCGCCCGAAGCGCTTCGTTGGCCTGCACCAGGTAGTAAGTCGTTCCGCCGATCATGCAGTAGTCGGCAATCGTTTGCAGGCATAGTGCGCCGGGCAACTCAACCGTGAAAACGCCGTCCTCGGCAGCGATCTCCTCCTCCTTGCCCCACATGTCGATCCAGCGGGCTGTGTCGGCCGTGGCCGGCACGCGCGCCGTCTGCTGGCCCGGCAGGCGGGCAAAGAGCACCGTCGTCGTCTGCTCCGGCTGCTCCAGGCGCACCTGGCCGACGGCGTCCCAGCGCTCGCGCTCGCCCGCCGTCGCTCCGGCCATCAGGCGGATGGCCACGCGGTAGGTGTTGTAGGCCGGGCGACGGCTGTCGTCCCAGCGCACCAGTCCGAACGGCTCCGGGTTGGCCGCGTGGTCGGCCTCGGTGTCTCTCAGCTTGTAGACGGCGATACGTTCCGCCCCGGCGCTAATCGCCGCGGCCAACGCCTGGGGAATGAAAGCCGCCTGCTCATTGAGCGACACGGCCAGCGTCCAGTTGGGCACAACCCAGTAAGGGTCGTCCATCGGCGGCGCGTTGGTCTCCACCAGCCAGAGGGGCTTGTCCAGGCCGTGGTCGGCCATCACCTTGCGGAAGGCATAGAGAACGTTGTAGACGGCGTTGGGCTGGAAATAGAGGTGGGCCGTAGCTGCGTCAAAGTAGTAGCCGTTGGCGGCGGCCTCCGGATCGGCGGCAACGGCGTCCAGGAAGCGGGCGAAGTAGCCGGGGTCCCAGAAGTAGGTGAATGCGCCCAGGTGAACGGCGGCGTCGGGGTTGGCTTCTTTAGCGGCCAGGTAGGCCACGCGCTGCAATTGGACGAAGTCGTCCAGGTCGCCGTCCCAGG
>DAOSMQ010000412.1:0-2871 GCA_035372725.1 Promineifilum sp. (SeqCode) | reverse complement strand
TGAACCTGTTTGCTTCCGCCGCCGCCGCGGTGTGAGGTAAGGTCTGGCCGGTAGCTGGGCTGTTCGCGTCGCGGCCAGCGCCGCGACGCAAACAGGCCCATTGGCGACGACTAGCGCTGCCGCCGGCGCGCGGCCAACTGCGCCCGGCTTTCGGGCGTCTGGCGCCGGCCGGCCGGGGTGGCCGGCAAGGCGCCCTCCGGCGGAATCTCGCCCGGTGTGTAGTTGGGCAGGCCAAAAGACGGCACAATGGCCAGCAACGCCAGCCCGGCCAGGATCAGAAACGACGCCCGCAGCGCCCGCACGCGGGCGTCTTCGTTGATGGCCACGGCCGTGGCCACCTGCTCGTCGGTGGCCGTCGTCTCGCCCAGAATGGTTTCCAGTTGGGTATTGCTGATGAAGTTGACCTGGTCGAGATTGACCTGCCGTTGCAGCGAGCGCGGCAGGTTCGACTGGCCGATAGCCGTGGTGACGATCAGACTCAGCAAGCCGACGGCGACAACGCCGGCGAAGGCCGTGCCGACGGCCGTGGAGAGGTTGTTGGCCACCCCGCGCAGCGCGCCCACATCGCCGGCCAACTCCTTGGGCGACGATGTGACCATGATATTGAACAGCAGCGTCAGCAGCGAGCCTTCGCCCAGGCCGACGATGATGAGGGCCAGGATGACTAGCGGCGTGCCCCAGTCGTTGCGGACAGTGAAGGACAGGATGACCAGCCCGACGGCCACCATCACGAAGCCGGCGATGGCGATCATGCGCGGCGACAGGCGCTGGTAGAACCGGACAATGAAGATGGCCGACAGGGCAATTGACAGCGTGTAGGGCACAACCGCCACGGCCGTGAACAGGGTCGTCTGCCCCTGGACGATCTGGATGTAGAGCGGGATCAGGAAGTTGATCGCCGGCCCCAGAGCGCCGATGACCAGGAGGGCGAGGACGGCCGAGCGCTCATAGGTCGAATCGAGCACCTCCAGCGACAGCAAGGGCATGTGGCCGACCTGCGCGCGCATATGCGACCAGGCGAAGAACGCTTGCAGCAAGACCACGCCGCCGAGGATCATGATCGGCGCCGGCGACAGCCCCACCAGGTTGAACGGCGCTGCCGGCTTGGCCATCAACATGCCCCAGTTATTGAGATTGTTGAAGCCCAGACTCAGCAGGATGATGCCGATGGCGGCCATGCCCGCGCCCATGGTGTCGATCCGAATCCCCTGCTGCCGCGGAATGGGCTTCAGGCGGAAGCTGAGCAGGAAGACCACCAACGACACGAAGAACAAAATGGCGAAGGAGTAGCGCCAACTCAGCGCCGTGCCCAGGAAGCCGGCGATGAAGAAGGCCAACGCGCCGGAGATGGCCGGCGTGGCCGCCAGGATGCCCAGCGCCTGGGCCTGTTGCTTGCCGTGATAGTTGGCGGCGATGAGCACGACCAGCGTCGGCACAAGCGCCGCCGCGGCCAGCCCGGCCAACGCCTGGGCCAGGTTCATGCCGTTGGCATCGCGGCTGAGGGCCATGATGCCCATGGCCACGCCGTGGGCCAGCGCCGTCAGCTGGAACACCAGCCGCGCGCCGAACATCTTGCCGAGTTTGGAGCCGACCATGACGAAGGCGGCCACGAACAGCGAGTAGACGACCAGCGCCGTGCCCACGCTGGTGGCGGGAATGCCGAGTTGCTCCACGATCGGCCCCATGGAGACGGGAATGGCGTTGACGTTGAACGCCATTTGCACCTGGGCCAGGACGAGGATGGCCATCGGCAGCCACGATTCGCTCTGGGCAACGGCCGCCGGTTTGGCGGTAGCAAGTTGTTTGCTCATTGTTTTCGTCCATGCTCCCGGAGCGGCGCGGGTCTAGCCGTTCGTCGCTCTCGTCCACGTCTGCGCCAACTGGACGCACATCTCCGCCGCGAGGGCCATGTCCTGGACGCTGACCCACTCCAGTGGGCCGTGGATGTTCTGCATACCGGTGAAGAGGTTGGGCGTCGGCACGCCCTTCTCGGTCAGGCGCGAGCCGTCCGTGCCCCCGCGAATGGGGTAGAAGTAATGTTCGATGCCCGCCGCGGCGTAGGCTTTCACAGCCATGTCCACCGGGCGCATGTCGTTCTCCAGCCAGTAGCGCATGTTGCGATACTGCGGGATGACCTCACAGGTGATGTGGGCGCGTGGCTCGGTGGCGGCGATAGTGGCGCAGACCTGCTGGATCAGCGCTCCCTGGCGCTCCATCTCAGCCATCTCGAAGTCGCGCAGGATGAAGTGCAGTTCGGCCGCCGCGGCCGTGCCGCTCATGGCGTAGAGGTGGATGAACCCCTGCCGCCCCTCGGTTGTCTCCGGCGTCAACGTCACCTGGGGCATGGTATCGACGATCTTGGCCGCCAGGTGCAGCGCGTTGACCAGCTTGTCCTTGGCCCAGCCGGGATGGATCGACACGCCCTGGACACGGACGACAGCCCGGTCGGCCGAGAATGTCTCGTAGACCAGTTCGCCGCGATGCGCGCCGTCGAGCGTGTAGCCGAACTTGGCTCCCAGGTCGGCCGGCAGATCGGCGTGGACGCCGCGGCCGATCTCCTCGTCGGGCGTGAAGCCGATGCGGATGGGGCCGTGGGGGATTTCGGGGTGTTTCAGCAGGTAGCCCGCAGCGGCCATGATGATGGCGACGCCCGCCTTGTCGTCAGCGCCCAACAGCGTTGTGCCGCTGGCGGTGATGATGTCGTCGCCGATGCGATCCTTCAGGTAGGGCGAATTCTCATAGGTGAGCGCCTGCTCCGGATCGTCGGGCAGGGGAATGGGGCCGCCCTGGTAGTGGCGATGGACGATGGGCTTGATGCCCGCGCCGCTGAATGCCGGCGAGGTGTCCACGTGGGCCAGCAGGGCGATGGTC
>DAOSMQ010000411.1:0-2872 GCA_035372725.1 Promineifilum sp. (SeqCode) | reverse complement strand
TACAGGCTGTCGTCGCTGGCGGGGGCGGCCCTTAGCCGCCAGTGCCTTGCAGCGAGTCGAGCGACCACTGCGCGGGGTAAAAGTTCTTGTTGACGGTCAGCGCCGTCTGATAGGCCTCGATGGCCCCGGCGATGTCGCCCAGGTAGGCCAGGGCATGGCCCTTGTACCAGAACGTCTCCTCGACGTTGCGGCCGCCCTGCGTCTCCAGCGTCGCGTCGGCCAGGTCGATGACGTCCTGGTAGCGATCCAGCTTCAAGTAGGCCAGATAGGGTTGGAACTGGTACCACAACATGCGCGGCGGCAGACCGATCTCGCGGGCCTTGTCGAAGGCTTGTGCGCCACCCTGGTAGTATTGGTTCTCGCCTGTCAGGCCGCCCATGCGCGTCAGGGCCGTGCCCAGGTTGAACCAGGAGAAGACGTCGTCCGGTCGCTCCAGCGTCTCCGTCTCGGCCATGGCGGCAACCTTCTGCCACATCTTAAAGTCGTCGTACATGTCCTCGCCAAGGATGGCCTTGACCGTCTCTTCCTGCTCAGGGCGGTAGACGACGTAAAAGGTGTTGCTGAACTGCTGCCAGAAGTGCAGGAATTCGTCGTAAGGATCAACGCGGCCGCTGCCATCGAACGGGCCCAGATAGGAATCCTGGCTGTACAACTCTTGCAGGCCATCGTCGTAGCCGTAGATGGTCAGGTAGTGGCCCCACCAGCCGGAATCGGGCAACTCATAGCCCTTCTCGATGACGACGGGGAAGCCCGACGCCAGGAAGCGCCGCAGCATGTCGAGATCGCCGCCGCTGCGGGCAATCGCTTTGAAGCCGGGCATCTGCTCGTTGACATAATCAGCAATCTGCCAGGGACTGACGTTGCGGTCTTCGGGATTGGGCTTCAGGTAGGAGGCGACGTCATCCTGAGTGATGGGTGAGTCGTACCAGTTGAGGACCTGGGTCAGGTTGGCCGGGCCACAGTTATTGAACGACTGCTTGACAATGCTCATGCCCTCCAGAACGGCCCGATCGGGCAAGGGCATCGGCGTGGGGGTTGGGGCGGGGGTGGCGGTGGCCGCCGGAGTGGGTGTTAGTGCTGGTTCGGTGGGCGCGGCCGTTGGCTCAACAGCGACCGTCACCGCCGGCGCGGCCGGCGACGCCGCGCCGTTGGGCACGCCGATTAGCTCCGTCTCGTCCGGGGCGCTGGCCAACGTCGTGCTTGGCTGCGCGGCGATGAGCGAGCCAATGTCGATGGCGCTCTCAGCCACCTGTTGTGGCGCGGGCAAAGCTGTGGCCACGGGAGCCACCTGGTGGATGACCCCTTCGGAGACACGGCCGAGGGCCGGATGATTTTCCTGGAGCCAGACGCGGTAGCGGCCGGGGATGGCCTGGACGACCGTCGGCAGAGCCAGCAGTCCAATGATAAGGCCGAGTTGGGCAACAGCGATCAGAAGTACGATGCTTTTGGTTCGATTACGCATAAAATTAGTCCTCTTGCTCGGCCAGCGCGGATGGGAGGTTAGCCATCGGCCGGCAATTCGGCCAGCGCCTTTTCGGCCGGCGCGAAGCTCGGGTTGAGGGTGTGGGCCTTTTGTAAGTTTTCGCGCGCGGCCGCGGAATCGCCCAGCGCCGCCTGCGCCAGGCCCAGGTAGTAGTAGGACTCCTCGAAGTAGGGGCGGTCCTGGAGCGTCGTCTGTGTCAGCAGAATGACATCGTCATAGCGGCCGACACGGTAGTAAGCTTCGTAGGGGCCGAACTGGTACCACAACATGCGCCAGGGCAAGCCGATGGCGCGGGCTTCATCAAAGGCCACGGCGGCCTCATCGTAGCGGCCGAGGGCGTTGTAGGTGGAGCCGAGGTTAAACCAGTAGAAGGCGTTGTCCGGGGCGCGCGCGGCGTCGGTCTGCGCCCGCGCCAGGCTGGCCGCCCACATGGCGTCGTCGTTCAGCGTGTCGCCGAGAAGCTGTTGGACAAGCGTCTCCTGCGCCGTTTCATAGACAACAATGTAGGAGTGATTGAACTCCGTCCAGAAGGCATCTAGTTCGGCCTCCGTCAGGACGCGACCGTTGGCGTCGGCGTTGGTCTGCGGCACTTCGCTGGTGCCCAGCCAGGAGTCGTAGACCCAGAACTGCCCGGCCGCTTCGTCATAGGCGACAGGCAGCAGATAGTGGCCATACCAGCCCAACCACTGGTACTCGCCCGGTGGGTCGAAGCCGATCTCGATGATCACCGGCACGTTATTGGCCAGTAGCTGCTTGAGCAGCCTCAGGTCGCCGTTGATACGAGCGACGGCGTGGAGGCCGTCCTGGGTGTTGTTGACGAAGTCGGCCATCTCGTGCGGGGTGACGTTGCGATCTTCGGGGTCAGGGCGCAAGACGAGGGCGGTGTCGCGCTGGCTGAGGACGCGGCCGAAATGAGTCAGGGTCATGACCAGCGTGGCCGGGCCACAGTTGTTCCATTCCTGAAAGACGTGGGTGAAACCAGTCATGCGCGCGGCGCTGGGCACAGGCCAGGGCGTGGCCGTTGGCGTGGGTGCCAGCGTGGGCGTTGCCGGGCTGGTCGCCGGCGCGGCCGTGGCAAAGCCCGCGGCCACGGTTTGCGGCGTGGGGCTGGGCGGCGGCGTGGCTGTCGCGGGAACGGCGGCGTTGCCCAAAAGGGCAGCGGCATCGCGCGGCGCGGCGGCTGTGGGCAAAATGGGCGTGGAAGCGGCCGGCAGGGCCAGGGCTTGCAGCGGCGCGGGCAGCCGCATGGCGTAGCGCGTCGGCATCGTCCGCAACATAGCCGGCAGGAATCGCACAGTTATAATACCTGCCAGCAGCAGGCCGAGGAGCAGAGGCAGCCTGTATTTTCGCATGCGCTTCTCGACGGCCTTTGCCGTCCTTTGAGCCGGG